>CAVAQL010000010.1:0-21313 GCA_963590825.1 Bacteroides caccae
GATTTATAAAGGTCGCTTGTAGGATTTACAGGCGACCTTCATAGTTACATAAAAAACTGCACAATTTGGGATTTATGTCATTACCTTTCGCAACGTTAAAGAAGCGATTACTCAATGCGAGAGCGAAGAAACGATTGTCTCGACTGCCGTTAGTGTCTTAAAAGATGTCGCTAGCGTTTACAGAAAAGAAGGCAAAACCTTCCCTCTTCCTAGTGCAAAACGCACACAGACGAAATTCTTATCGAGTTCCCCCATAACTTTTAGCGAGCGAAATCGTTTCACATAACGCGCAGTTCTGAGTGCGCACCAATCCAAAGCGTGACGCGAAAAAAAACCCACCCGGAATTTCACCGGATGGGCATTGACCAGTCCCGAAGAGGCATACAACCTCAACTTGGTTCTTAAGGAGAGTTGAAAGCGAGAACTGTTTTCCCTACCTTCGGTGCAAACTATACGAGCAAAATCATTGTTTTCCTATAACTCCAAAGCACATCATCCCATAGTCCGAATGGATTAGGAGAATCTACCGTGTGAAAAAAAGCGACCCCAAATTGAGGTCGCCATTTTCGTACTGAACTGCAAAACCAATCGACTAGAACGTCGGAATCACAGCACCTTTGTATTGCTTAACAATGTACTCGCGAATCGCAGGAGAGCGCATCACCTGAGCGAGCTTACCCAAAGCTTCACGATTATCCCCTGTGCGGATTACAACAACGTTAGCATAGGGAGAATCCGAGTTCTCAATGTAAAGGGAATCCTTCGTCGGGTTCAAGCCAACACCCAAGGCATAGTTCGAATTAATCACAGCCAATGTGACATCATCGAGCGCACGCGGAAGAACCGCAGCTTCCATTTCAATGACCTTAACCTTGAACTTGTTGTTGATGACATCCGCTGGTGTCCCATTGATGCCAACACCCTCTTTCAAGCCAAAGAGTCCGGCGTCAGCCAACACCTTCAGAGCGCGACCACCATTTGTTGGATCGTTCGGGATGGCAACCTTGGCGCCAACAGGAACCTTCTTTAAATCCTTAACAGTTTTGGAATACACAGCCATCGGCTCGATATGAACGCTGCAAAGAACAGAAAGGTTGAGTTTGCGATCTTTGGCAAAGCTTTCTAAATAGGGGATGTGTTGGAAGTAGTTGGCGTCGAGTTCTTTATCGGCGAGGGCGAGGTTGGGTTTGACGTAATCGGTAAATTCGATAACCTTGAGATTAACCCCTTCCTTTTTCAATTCGCCAGCGGCAACTTTCAAAATGTCCGCATGAGGAACGGGTGTTGCACCGACAGTAATGGTGACTTCCTGGGCTACTGCCTTCTGGCTTTCAGCCTTCTTATCGCCGCATCCGACCAAAGCGAGAGCCAAAGCCGAGCAAGCTGTCAAAAGAATAATTGAACGTTTCATTTGTAGATTTCCTTTTGGGTCCAATGAAAAGCATTGATGGCGCGATTGTATCGACAGAGCCCTAGAATTCCCTAGGATTCTCTCGGTTCCTTGTGATTTGTCGTAAGACCTAGGTTGAAACGCTTAAATATCAAGCTCAAGGTCTTCGCCATGGGTTTCCATCCACAGGCGTCTTCCTTGGGCTTCGCCCTTAGCCATCAAGAGCGTCATTACAGCATCGGTTTCGCTTTTTTCGAGCATTCCCAGTGTCACTGGTAAGAGGTGCCGCGTATCAGGATGAAATGCAGCTTCTGCTAGTTGCGTGACATTCATTTCCCCTAAACCTTTAAAGCGAGAAATATTTAATTTTTCGGTGTTAACACCGTCTTTTTCGAGTTTGGTTAGCGTGCGTTTTAACTCTTTATCATCTGCGCAATAAATCTTTTTCTCGGCTTTCTTACCAATCTTTGGCACATCCACACGAAAAAGCGGTGGCTGGGCAATAAAGACGTGACCTTGGCTAATTAATTTCGGGAAGTGCCTATAAAAAAGCGTCAGGAGAAGCACTTGAATATGGTTTCCGTCAACATCGGCATCGGCAAGAATGCAAACCTTCCCATAACGCAGACCTTTTAAGTCAACGGGGTCATCAATTTTGTGGGGATCAACGCCCACAGCAACCGCAATGTCGTGAATGACCTGCGAGGCGTAAATGCGATCGGGGTCAACCTCCCAAGTGTTAAGCACTTTGCCACGCAAGGGCAAAATCGCTTGGTACTCTTTATCGCGCCCTTGTTTGGCATTGCCTCCAGCGCTATCGCCTTCGACAAGGAAGATTTCGTTTCGTTCAATATCCGTGCTTTCGCAATCGGTCAGTTTTCCTGGCAACACCGCAACGCTCGAGCCCTTCTTTTTCTCGACCTTTTTCATCTGGCGCTGACGGCTCATCGCCTGACGATTGACGAGCTCAGCAAGCTTCTTGCCCTCTTCTAAGTGAGCATTGAGCCAAATCTCAAACTGCGGGCGAACAAAATTGGAAACGAGTCGAAATGCATCGCGACTTGTGAGCTTCTCTTTGGTCTGTCCCTGAAATTGCGGGTCAAGGGACTTTGTGGAAAGAATGAAACTTGCTCTCGCAAAGACGTCTTCAGCTAAAAGCTTGACGCCCTTTGTCATAAGGCCATGCGCCTCCATAAAGGCTCGCATTGCACCAAAAAGACCATCGCGAAGTCCTGCCTCATGCGTGCCGCCTGCGGGCGTAGGAATAAGGTTGACGAAGCTTTCGCGAGAAGGCGTTCCGAATTCGGTCCACGCAACAACCCAGCTTGCGCCTTCTCCTTCGTTAAAACCCTCGGTATCGGCATCGGCCCATCCTTGCGCCTCAAAGGGCGTAATAAGAAGGGGCTCCTGAATCTCGGCTAACAGGTATTCTCTTAACCCACCTTCGTAGCGCCAGTGCTGTTCATCGCCTGTTTTTTCGTTTTTGTAAGAAACGCGGCACCCAGGAAGCAAAACCGCTTTGCTCTTGAGTAAGCGAACAAGTTGCGCTAAAGGAACCTCGGCATTATCAAAATACTTGGGATTGGGCACACAACGCACGCGAGTTCCTGTAAAGCGTTTGGCGCGTGTGTTTTCAACTTCTTTTAGGGGGCTTGTGACAAAACCATTCTCAAAGGCAATATCAAACTGCTTAGCATCGCGCCAGACGCTAACCTGCATCGAGCGACTTAAGGCATTTGTCACCGACACACCCACGCCGTGTAAGCCTCCCGAGAAGCTATAGGCGCCGCCATCAGCTTTACTAAATTTCCCGCCTGCGTGTAAGTGCGTGAAAACGAGTTCGACTGTTGGAATACCCTCTGTCGGGTGGATGCCTGTGGGAATTCCGCGGCCATTATCTTCAACAGTAATCGCCCCATTTTTTTCGATTGTAAGACTGATGCTATCGCCAAAACCTGCGAGGATTTCATCGCTTGCGTTATCCAAGACCTCCTGAATGATATGCAGAGGGTTATCGGTTAGCGTGTACATCCCAGGACGCTGTTTAACAGGCTCTAAACCCTTTAGGACTTGAATCGATGACTCGGCGTATTGCTTGGCGCGCTTTGTGGCAGGCATTTTGTTCTCTTCGCACTCAAAAAGTGCCCATCCATAGGCTTATGGAGAGGCAAAAACTACTATATCTTGTAAATTGATGCGGGATTTTAGCCTAAGAGCGGCTCAAACGATTGGTTTTGAATCGGCCGATTCGCTCTTGGCTTGCTCGCCTTGCGTAGTCGCTGTAAGACGCTTTTTTGCCACAGGCTTACCTGTGCGGCTCGCGCGTAAAGGACGGCGTAACCAAGCCTGAAACATCGCCATGCTCGCAGCAAGGAAAACCGGCCCCAACACGAGGCCCAAGAATCCAAAGGAAAGAATGCCACCGAAAACGCCTAAGAAAACGAGCGCTAAAGGTAAGCGCGTGCCTCGGCTAATTAAAAGAGGCTTTAAAAAGTTATCCACTGAGGAGACAGCCAAAATTCCCCACAAGCATAGGAAAATCGCAAGCCCTGGGGAACCCGTTGAATAAAGCCAAAGCGCCACTGGTGCCCACACCAAGGGTGGCCCCATCGGAACCACGGAAAGCACGCACACAGCAAAAGAAAGCAGCACAACGCCAGGGGCATCAACAATAACAAAGCCCACCGCTGCAACTAAGCCCTGGCCAATGGCGGTACCAATAACACCAAACACCACGGAGCGCGTTGTATTCAGTAGGATTGAACTAAATTCGCTAGCAAGCTCCCCTGAGACCTTATCAAGGAGCTTTTTAATGTGAGCGGCTAAGAAATCTCCATCGCGATAAAAGAAAAAGGAGATAAAGGCAACAAGAAGGATTTGCAGTAGGCCGTTACCGACACCCAAAGAAACCGACACGAGCCACGTTGTCACAGGATCGACGGTTGTTTGGAAAATCTGCGCGACCGCTTTCGCATTAATCGTGCCATCCGTGTAGAGACTCTGAAGACCCTCGCCAAGGTACGGCAGTGAGGCTAACCACTGCGGTAGCGGCATTCCTGCCATCACCCAATCGCGTACCCAATGAACCACAACGGGAACCTGCTGCGCCAAAATCGCACAGAGTATGTAAATCGGGATGAGAATCGTCACAATCATGATGGCAATCATGAGGCTCGCAGTGAGCGTCTTGTGACCGATGAAGCGCTTATACGTTTTGGAATAAAACGGCCAGGAAACAACAACGAGGACAGCCGAAAACATAATCGCTGTCAGAAATGGCTGCAAAACCATAAAGCAGCCAAAAAGAATAAACGCCCCAAAGGCAATTCGGATAAGTAGGTCGACTCTGTCCCTAAGCATAGATACGCTTCTCACTATTTGAAAGCAACGTCATCCTAGCAGAAAAGACTGAAAAAATTTTTCAAAAAAGTACGAAAACCTGCGTTTTACCCGTAGAGAAATGGAGAAAACTTCAGTAAGATAAGGGGCGCTTTAAAACCGCCGTAGTTCAACTGGATAGAACGATGCCCTCCTAAGGCGTAAATCTGGGTTCGAGTCCCAGCGGAGGTGCCACGTTGGTTTAAACTATTGGCTAACAGTCTTCGAGACCAAGGGGAGTATTCCTTGGTCTCTCAGGCCTTTTCCACTCCCCCGGAAAAGGCCTTTTTTTTCTTTAGATTTTCATAATCTCGCGGCGATAGTGCTTTAACTCATCGATTGACTCGAGAATGTCGCTTAAAGCTTCGTGTTTTGTTGCCTTCTTAAATGAGGTTACCGCCTCTGGCTTCCAGCGCTTAGCGAGCTCCTTTAATGTGGAAACATCAATACTTCTGTAGTGAAAGAAGGCTTCCAAGCGCGGCATCCAACGGGCCATAAAGCGGCGATCTTGACCGATTGTGTTGCCACACATCGGAGACTTCCCAGCGGGCACAAAGCGTGAGAAAACCTCCAAGCACATATCGGTTGCTTGCTCTTCATTAATCTTACTCGCAAGCACTCGATCAACGAGGCCTGAGCCTGTGTGAGTTTTTGTGTTCCACGCATCCATATGCGTCATCGTAAATTCGTCTTGGTGAATGGCAATCACAGGACCTTCGTGCAATATGTTTAATTGCGGATCGGTGATGATTGCCGCAATTTCGATGACACGATTGATTTCAGGCTGAAGTCCTGTCATTTCCATATCAATCCAAATGAGATTGTTCTCGCCGTAACGGGCGTCTTTCTCAGAATTCTCTGTCATTTTTCGTTAAAAAACTTTCCAAGGAGTACAAAAAAACATCCGAAGTCGTTATTCTATTGACCTCTTTCGTTCTTGAGGTACTGAATCGGCCATGTTTGAGGTCGCCGCCTTTTTAAAAATTACCTTTCTTGCGCTCATTGTCTTTTATGTGTGCATCCAAGTTACTCTCCTAATTTCAGAGGTGCGAACCGCTGAACATGAGGCAGATACGGTCCCGAGCGCTTTCTCTGGACTCGTGAGTATCCAAGAGCATCGTAAGGCAATCGACTTTACCGCCGAAATTGTCCAAAGCGACACCATCAATGCGCTCGTGGGTGCCGCCGTTGCCCTTCTTTTTACGCTCGGAGGCGGCATTGACCTACTCTGGGCCTTTATGAGTGTCTTAGCCGATCAGGGCATTGCCTCTCAGTTCGTCCTTGTTGTCTTCATTCTCCTTATCCTAGGTATTCTTGATTTTCCCTTTGACTGGTGGCGCAACTTTCGTATTCTTGAGCGCTATGGAATGGAAAGAACCAATGCAAGAACGTGGCTACGCACTCGGATTCGGACAACCTTTATTGGTTGGCTCGCAGATCTTCCCATCGTTCTCGCGTTCTTAATTGTCCTCAATCTCTCTTCGTATTTTTGGTGGATGATTTGCTTTGTCGGTACCTTTTCTTGGTATTTTTGGCACGAATATCTTTATCCAACATGGGTTGTTGGACTTGCGAAAGATGCCGTTGAACTTCCCGATGGCTCGCTAAAAGAAAAACTCAACGCCCTCATCAAAGAGCTTGGGTTTCCTGAAGTGAAAATCTACACGCTCACAAAACCCAAGGGCCTAAGGCACACCAATGCCCTTTTGGTACAACCCTCAGCGAAACCACGATTAATCCTCTTTCGGCATACCTTGGATTGCCTAACGGAAGAAGAGATTTTGGCTGTAAGCGCCAATGCCATTGCGCAAGTCGGTCGCTGGCATCGCTTTGCACGCTGCGCGCTCTTTTTCGCATTGAGTCTCGCGTTCTGGTGGGGGTTCTCTTGGATTGCCGATAAGAGCTACTTTTATGAAGCCCTAGGCATTCATCCATCGATTGCTCTCGCTAATGGCGCGGCGATTCCCGGTGTTTTAATTGCAATTGCCATCACAACATTTCCTGTGATTCTTTACCCGATTGTGTTTTTCGTACACATCTTGACTCGCCGCTTGGAATATGACGCTGATGCGTACGTCGTTCGAATGGTCGGAGCCACACCGTTGATTCACGCGATTGTGAAACTCCATACGGACTATCGGAACACCTTAACGCCCGATCGCCTTTACTCGGTTGCCAATCACAGACGGCCCCACATTACGCACAGAATTCTTGCTGCCCAGATTGAATCCGAGCGGCTAAGGGTCCTGACGCAAAAGGCTCGCATTGAGCACATTAACGATAGACAAGTTCTCTTTAACTCCATTCTTGCGATGCGAGAAAAAGAGAGAACGCGCGAGAATGCGCATCTTGTTGAACAAGAACGCGAGAAGCTTCAAGAAGCTCTAAACCTTCAAAAAAGAACGTATACGGTCGAAAACTAATGCAAGAAAGCGCCTCCTTTACCGCACGTGTTGTTGCTTCCCATGGAAGAGTCTTTTTTGTCGAAGATAAAAAGGGAGCTATTTTCGAAGCAACGCGCAAAGGAAAAAAGACCGACGCTGTTGTAGGCGACGTTATTGAATGCAGTAGCCCTTACGCGAATAAGACGTCAATCCTTTCCATTGCCGAAAGAAAAAATCGACTTTACCGAAGCGATGCGTGGAAAGAGAAAACGCTTGCCTCCAATCTTGATGCGGTTGCGATTGTCTTTGCCTCTCAGCCAACATTTAATCCGTGGTTTGTTTGGAAAGCGATTGTTGCGGCTCGCGCCGAAAATATCCGCCCTGTATTGATTCGCACAAAATCCGAGCTTGAAGTCAATGCCAAAGCGACAGATGCCTTTGTCGAAGGCTTGAAAAAGTTGGGAGAAAACGTCGTTTCGATTAGTGCTCGTACTGCGCCTAGCAAAGCGAGGGAATTGCTTAGTTCCGAATTTGCCAATCAAACCGTACTTCTCGTTGGCCAATCAGGCATGGGAAAAAGTACGCTACTCAATACCCTGTCTGAAAAAGCCAATGCTAGGACGCAAGAAATCTCTGCGGCCCTAGATAACGGAAAACAAACAACAACGGAAACCCGCCTTTATCCAATTGAGATTGGAGAGAGTCACTTTGAGATTATTGATAGCCCAGGGTTTCAGGAATTCGGTTTGGCGCACCTGTGGCCAAATGAAATCATCCAAGCGATGCCAGATATCGCTAACGCGATTACTGACTGCCGCTTTTATAACTGCACACACACGCGAGAGCCAGGGTGTTCCGTTTTAAGAGCCGTAGAAAATGGCACGCTTTCTAAAGCGCGTCATGACTTTTATGTTTGGCTTTATGGGCAAGCCAAGCGCTAACGTCCAAAAGCACTTTTGGTGACCCTTTTTTAAACCTGGCGCTAGGGATTGTGAAAGAAAAGCGAACTTAACGAGTTCAAAAGAAATTGTTCGAATCTGAGCACATTTCCAAGAAAAACTTGCACTTTCATACAAATTGCCTGTCCCTCGCAAAAGAAATCTCATTAAAATGCCGCCCTAGAGCGAAATCGAGCAGAAAGTCTGTTCGGTTCGTTTTACGATGTTCGCGTATATGGGTTAGCCCCATATATGTTTGGTTTTCGGTTTTTTTGGAGAGAAAATAAAAATGAAAGCACCACTTCGCGTTGCTGTTACCGGAGCTGCCGGTAA
Source organism: Bacteroides caccae (assembly GCA_963590825.1). Lineage (GTDB taxonomy): Bacteria > Pseudomonadota > Gammaproteobacteria > Burkholderiales > Burkholderiaceae_F > Duodenibacillus. The sequence goes on from CAVAQL010000010.1 coordinate 8,424, forward strand.
TATTGGTTATGCCATCATCTTCCGTATCGCCGCTGGCGACCTTTTTGGTAAAGATCAGCCCGTGATTCTTCATCTTCTTGAGCGTGATGCCCCGACATCAGCGAAGGCTCTTGAAGGCTTGAAGATGGAATTGATGGACTGCGCCTTCCCGACATTGGCCGGTATCGTCACAACAGTTGATCCCAAAGTTGCCTTCAAGGATGTCGATGCGGCCTTCTTGATTGGTTCTCGTCCTCGTACAAAAGGCATGGAACGCGCTGAATTGCTCGAAGCCAATGGTGCCATCTTCACCGTTCAGGGTAAGGCCCTTGACGAAGTTGCCAGCCGCAACGTGCACGTTCTCGTTGTTGGCAACCCCTGCAACACGAACTGCTACATCGCTATGAAGTCGGCTCCGAATCTTTCTCCGAAGTGCTTCTCTGCGATGCTCCGTCTCGACCACAACCGCTCTCTTGCTCAGCTCTCTGAAAAGACTGGCAAGCCCACAACCTCGATTAAGAAGGTTTGCGTTTGGGGTAACCACGCTCCCTCGATGTACTCGGATATCCGCTTTGCCACAATCGACGGCAAGCCCGCTCCTGAATGCGTTGACCAGACTTGGTATCGTGATACCTACATCCCGACAGTTGGCAAGCGCGGCGCTGCCGTGATTGAAGCCCGTGGCGCAAGCTCTGCAGCTTCTGCTGCTGCCGCTGCTATCGACCATATGCGCGATTGGTTCCTCGGCACAAACGGCGAATGGGTCTCCATGGGTGTTCCGAGTGACGGTTCCTACGGTGTTCCCGAAGGTCTCGTCTGCGGCTTCCCCGTTATTTGCGACGGCAAGGGTGGCTATGAAATCGTTAAGGGTCTCCCGATGGACGAATTCAGCCAGTCCAAGCTCGATGTGACCGTTGGCGAAATCGCCCACGAAGCCGAATTAGTCAAGCACCTTCTCTAATCGGCTCATTGCGTTAATTTACTGGATTGAAGGCCTGTCGTAAGTTTCTCGGCAGGTCTTTTTTTCACGGCTACGTACGCGTTTGGTATGGATGAAAGTCGTTTAAAAACTGTCGGTCTTTCTGCTCTTTGGCCCGATGCGATTAAGAGCACTCCTACCTTTACTGAAGACTTAAAGGCTCAATGCTTTGTTTTCGATACCAACGTCTTATTCGATCTCCTTTATTGGCACGATACGCACGTTGCCTCTTTTTTAGAGGCTCTCACAAAAGGGGAAGCCTTCGCGCTTTTTGATGAAGAAACGCTTTTTGAGTTCGCGCTCGTTTTAGACCGCGAGAAGTTCTCTCTAACAAAAGAAAAGAAAGAAGCGATTTTTATGCGGGCTCTTTCTTGGGGAAAGTTGGCTAGCACACCAACAAATCAGGCCCCTACCCGTTGCAAAGACGCAGACGACCAAAAGTTTCTTGACCTGGCCTTTCACTATAGGACAACACTCATCACAAAAGACAAGCTTGTCCTAAAAGCTGGGAAGAAACTCAAAAAATACGGCGTTGCAGTGAAACTGCCACAAAGCGTTTAGCGCTTTGCTCCCTTCTTGTGTGGCTTTGTCGCCTTAGGCTTCGCCTTTTGTGCCTCAGGCGCAACTTGAGAAGCTTGAGAAGCTGCTTCTGACATTTCAGTTTCAGGGGTTTGAATTCCCGCGGCAGCTTTAGCCGTTTGCGCCGCATCACGCACGACGTCTGTGAATGTGCGCATGAGTTTAAAGAACTCCGTAAACCAGGTATCGAGCTTACTTGTAAGAACCTTTAGAACCGCCTTCACGTCCTCAGGGTTAATCGCATACGCCGTTAAAAGCGCGATAAGGCAAATAGCGACCATGGCGCAAGCCGCGGCGAAAGCAAAAGCAAACACACTTCCCGCAGAAAGAGCAACGACAATCAAAACGAGAATACGAATGAATTTCATAGGAATCTCCTATTTGCCTTGAGACTTTTAAATCACGCGTCGGTGTTGATAAAAGTGCACGGCAAGAAGACTTCCAAACACGAGGCCCAATGCCGTGTGCGCAGACTTGGAAACCCACGCGCCTCCAACACATGTTGCTAATGATATAAGCATCAGGCGATTTTGTGTGACGCGGCGCTTACGAGCGCCTTTTACTTGGTCGGGAGCAACGATTGGGGCCAAGAGATCTAACCCCTTAACGGAAAGCTTCTCTGCGTCTTCGAGTGCAGTTTCTGTCAGTGCCTTTACCTTCGAAAGTCCCTCGCAAAAGGCGCAAGGCACTTTCTTCGCTTGAGATTTCACCACGCCTTCAGGAAGAAACGCTTCCCAAAAAGAAAAGTAACTTAAAAGAGTTTCTTCAGTGAGCGCCTTTGGATTCCACGTAAGAAGTAAGCTTCCTGTCACGGGATTGATCACACAGTCTGTGATGCCGTCAGCGGCTTTCACAGTCGAAGTAATTAACTCTTCGGTTTCCTTATCAAGCCCCTTTAGCGCCTCGTGCCTTAAACGTAAACGTCCAGGAAAATACGAGCGTATCGCTTTTTTTAATTCTTCTCTCATGGCCTACTCCTCTTTAATTGTTTCGTAGAGTTTTTCAGCAGCGACTTTCCCGGTTTCCGTGCCAGCCGAAGCCGCCAAGAGTTCTTTAAATTGCTTAAACCAAATCTTCGAATCGGTCTTTGCTCCCGCTGTAGGTCGCATCGCATTAAGGCACACACCGATTGTTGTCATGTTGTGAAGGATGGCTCCTTTGGCTGGCGTCAAAACTCCTAACAAGCCGCCGGTCATAAATCCCGTATTAAGGCCGACGGAAATAGTGAAGTTTTCACGAATCCGCTTCATAGAGGCCCGACCCAAGTCAATGGCATACGGCAAATCCGAAAGCGTGTTATTGGTTAAAACAACGTCTGCGACTTCTTGAGCAATATCGCTCCCTTCTTTTAATGTCGCTCCAACATCCGCGCTCGAAAGGGCGGGGCTATCGTTTACGCCGTCTCCAACCATTAAGACTTTGCACCCTTCTTTCTTTAAAGCAAGAACGTGACTTGCCTTATCAGAAGGCAACACTTGTGCACGATACTCTGTGATGCCAAGTTCTCGAGCAACATTCTTTGCCGTGCGTTCATCATCGCCCGTGAGCATGACGATGCGTTTAATGCCACGATCTCTTAGCGCTTGAATCACGGCTTTGGATTCACGGCGCAAGGGATCGACAATACCGAGTATGCCGATGAGTTTTCCACCGTAGGCCATGTAAAGAACAGACTTACCTTCGGCGGCTAATTTCTCCACAAACGGGAGCCCCTTTGTGACATCAACCTTTTCGTCTTCTTCAATAAAGTGGCGTGAACCAATAACGACTTTCTGACCGTCTACCGATGAGCAAATACCGTGCGCCACAATGTAATTGACTTCGGCGTCGTGCTCTTCGTTATAGTGGTTCACATGACGTTGCTCAGCGGCCTTAACGACAGCGCGAGAAGCCGGGTGCGGGAAGTGTTCCTCTAGGCACGCGGCAAGAGCCAACACCTCTTTCTTATCGCGCTTCGCATCAAGCGAGATGACATCCGAAAGGCGCGGTGCCGCTTGCGTTAAAGTCCCAGTCTTATCTAAGACAACGGTATCAACCTCAGAAAGCGCCTCCAAATAACGACCGCCTTTAACAAGCACACCGTTTTTTGTTCCCTGGCGCATCGCGGTAAGAATGGCTAGCGGCGTTGCCAAGCGCAAAGCGCAAGAGTAGTCAACCATCAGCACGGCAGCCGTACGCGCAAGATTGCGTGTGGCTAAGAAAACGAGTGCGGCAAGAGCGAAGTTAAAGGGAACAATCGCGTCGGCCAAGTGTTCGGCTTTTCCTTGAATGCCCGCTTTGCTCTTTTCGGAGGTCTCAATGAATTTCACAATTTCATTAAGCCGCGTGCTATCCCCGATCTTTGTCGCACGAATATCGATTTCACCATCTTCAACAACGGTACCAGCAAAAACCGTGCCACCTGTTGTGCGGTGTACGGCAAGAGGTTCCCCTGTCATTGTTGCTTGATTGACTTCGGCGTTACCGTTAACAACGGTCCCGTCCACTGGAATCGTGTTTCCTGTACGAACGACAATCAAATCCTCTTGAGTTAAATCCTTTAAGGATTTCTCAACAACAGCGTCCCCGGAACGAACCCAAACACGTTCGACTTTCAAAGCGAGCTGGTCTGCGAGACTTGCAAGAGACTTCTTACGCGTGTAGCGCTCGAGCATCTCACCCATCCCGAGAAGCAAAATCACAAGTCCTGCGGTGCGAAAATCTCTCAGTAAAAGAGAGACGCCAATCGCGGAAGCATCGAGAACTTCAACGCTAAGCTTTCCTTTAAGAAGGGTTTTCACACCGCGCCAGAAATACGGAATTGCACCCAAAAAGACGTTAGCGGTGTTAACAACAATGGGCATTGCAGAACGCAAGAACACCCAACGCGCCACAGGCGAGAAATCGAGTTCTGAGGATTGCTCTTTTTCTTCGATTTCTTTTTCTGTTAAAAAGGGTCTCTTGGCCAATTCAAGAACTGGCATCCCAGTAAAGGCTCGACCAAATAGGCTTGAGACGCTTTGAGCAATCAATGTGATGATGTCACGCTCTTTCGCATGAGTCTTTCTTGCGGCTTTTTTCGTCGTCTTTTTTAAGGGACGTTTTCGAATCAATGGCTCGGTTTCAAGGCGAGCCAAATACGCAATCATCGCCTGCTTTGCATCGTCAGTTGCGTATGTAACGAGAACGCTTCCTGTGCGAGCGTTCACATCAACGCTTGTAAGCCCCTTGATGCGCGAAAGATCGTGCTCAATTTTTTTTGCCGTCGCAAGACTTACCGTGTTTTCGGTACGCCAGCGCATACGGCGTCCGACGCTATGAACTAGATAAAACTTCATCGTTAGCCTTCTTTTTTAAGAAGGTCTCCTTTATTTCCGAGGTAACGATTTTTTTAAAGAGTCGTGCAATTAGGCAGCAGCCGTCTTGGCCTTCGCTTTCTTGGCGCGAACGGTAGACTTCTTAGCCTTGGGCTTAACATCAATGGCTTCTTTGGCTTCAAGCGCTTCACGGCGTTCCTGGGACTTTGCCTGAGCTTCTGCTAAAACATCAGCCAAATCTTCGCGAACACCTTCGACGCTTGCGAGAACTTTGTCCTTCGCATCAATACCCGCTGAAAGCAACGAGCTCGCCAAAGGTTTCACGCCTTCAAACTTCTTGCCGCTCTTAGCGATCGCCGCTACGCCTAAGGCACCTAAAACAAGACCGCCCACAAAAATAAGACCGTACTTTGTTGTCTGATTGATGATCATGATGATTCCTTTCAATGAATAGTTTATGAATTCACACGCCAACGCAAGGGAGGTTTCCCGTCTATCAAAGAAATTTTCCTTCAATAGCAAGCACCAAATAAAAGAATTCATGCGAGTCCTTTTAGGAGAAAATCGCATGAAATTCCTCTGATGCTTTTGCGTGAATGAAGTGATTATAACCTTTGTTTTAAAAGGCGTTTTTTACGGTAACAATGATTCTCATTCCATAAAACAATGATTCTCATTACCGCAAAATTAAGCGAGAAATCAGGCCGATTTTTAGGCCGATAAAAGGGTCGCTGCGGCCAGCCCCAAGAAGATGACGCTCGCTGTCCGATTCATCCAAAACTGCACCCGTGGGGTACGTAACGTATCCGCCAATGTTCCCGAACAAAACGCAATAAAAGAAAAAACCAAAGCCGTGGCAAGCATAAATGTGAGGCCGAGGATGGTCATTTCAATTGCTGTCTGCGCAGGTCCCGCAGCTTTGGTGACAAACTGCGGAAAGAAAGCAAGAAAGAAAATCTGCACTTTGGGATTGGTGACATTCATGATGACGCCACGACGAAAGAGTTTGGCGTAACTTAAATTTTCTGTGGCCTTTCCTTCACTAGCGATCGGATGCGTCCAACTCATGTAGGCAAGGTACGTGAGGTACAAAGCGCCCACGATGCGTATGCCCCAAAAAAGTGTGGGAGAAGCAGCCACAATTGCCGCCACTCCGAGCGCGGCGGCAATCGTTTGAATCCCAACGCCAACAATAAGACCTAAGACGGTGAACAATCCAGCACGCACGCCATGCACGGCAGACTGAACCAGAACAAACATATTGTCTGGTCCGGGCGCAAAAGCAAGTAGGACGCTCGTTATAACGAACGCCCAATAGACGCTCCAAGTCATCAAAATCCTTTCTTAACCGACCCAAACGCGCGCGTTATCGAACAATCGCATCCACAATGTAAATTCGTGCGTGTGATCGGCATACCACGACATCTGCACTGTTCTGTGACTACGTTCAGGGTGCGGCATGATAATCGTTGCGCGACCGTCAGGGGTTGTGACGCTTGTCACGCCTTCTGGCGAGCCATTGGGATTTAACGGATACGTTTCGGTTGGCAATCCATCTCCATCAACATAGCGGGCGGCAACAAGCGCTTGCGCTTTGTCTTCCGGGGAGTTCCAAAGGACTCGGCCCTCGCCGTGTGAGGTAACAATTGGCATCGAGCTTCCTGCCATCCCTGCAAAGAAAATTGAGGGAGACGCTTCAATTCGGACCTGTGTCAAACGCGCCTCAAACTGCTCGGAGCGGTTACGAACGAAGCTCGGCCAATGTTCGGCACCCGGAATGAGATCCTTTAAGAGGCTAATCATCTGGCAGCCATTGCAAACACCAAGAGTGAACGTATCAGGGCGTTCAAAATAGCGAGCAAACATTTCGGTTAACTTGGCGTTATAAAGGATGGTCTTTGCCCAGCCACCACCAGCGCCCAAAACGTCACCGTAAGAGAACCCCCCTGCAGCAGCAAGCCCTGAGAAGCGATCGAGATTCATGCGCCCCGTTAAGAGGTCTGTCATGTGAACATCCCACACTTCAAAGCCCGCATGCATAAAGGCTGCTGCCATTTCAGTTTGAGAATTCACACCCTCTTCACGCAACACGGCAACCTTAGGCTTTGTGTGTCCCGAATGAATGTAGGGAGCAGCAATGCGGTGATGCATGTCAAATGTGGTCTTAACAAAAAGGCCTTTGTGTTCGTTACCTGTTACAACAGCAAATTCGCTATCGGCGCATTCGGGGTTGTCGCGGTGTTTGGCCATTTCGTGAGTGACCTCACACCAATCTTTCATCAAATCCGTGCGTTCGACATCCAACAACTTTTTGCCGCCAGCCAAAACCGTGAGGCGATTAACGCTGTTCATTTGCCCAATCTCAGCAAAGTACGGAGTAAGTCCCATCGAAGCAACTTGTGCCTTGAATTCATCGATAGCAAAGTCTGCCACTTGCAAGACAGCACCCGCTTCTTCATTAAAGAGCGCGCAAAGAGCGGCTGACGGCGTAGGTTCACCATCAATTAAAGAATCCAACTCGACGCGCACGCCTCGGTGGCTAGCAAACATCATCTCAGAGAGCGTTGCAGCCAAACCGCCATCACTACGATCGTGATAGGCGTAAAGCTTTTCTTCGCGAGCGAAACGACGCACAAGCGTAAAGAAGTTCTTCAATGCCTCCGTGTCTTGCATATCTGGCGCGACAGAACCAAAGTTCTGACGCACTTGCGCGAGAATCGATCCTCCCATACGGCATTTCTTGGCGCCAAAGTCAAAGCACACAAGGCGGCTAGGCGCATCGTGCAATTGCGGCGTAAGACTTAAGCGAACATCTTCAACGCGAGAGGCAGCAGAGACAACCAAGGACACAGGGCTAGTGACAGATTTTTCCACATCATTTTCTTTCCACGCCGTTCTCATCGAGCAGGAGTCTTTGCCGACAGGAATTGAAATGCCAAGTTTCTTGGAGAAGTCGCTAGCGGCCTTAACGGCACGATACAGTTTCGCATCTTCGCCAGCAGCTCCGCAGGCAGACATCCAGTTAGCGGATAACTTCACAAAAGGCAATTGCACGTCAGCGGCGACAATGTTCGTAATCGCCTCAGTGATTGCCATACGGGATGCGGCTGCCGAATCGATAATCGCAAGTGGCGCTCTTTCTCCAATTGCCATCGCTTCACCAGCGTAGCCCGTGAAGTTGAGATTCGTGACAGCGCAATCGGCCACAGGCACCTGCCAGGGCCCTACCATCTGATCGCGAGAAACCAAGCCACCGACAGAACGATCCCCAATTGTCACCAAGAAGCTCTTATTGGCAACTGTCGGATGCTTTAAAACTTTAGAGATTGCTTCTTGGAAATTAACTTCTGTGGCATCAAATGCCGTGAGTTTTTCTTCGTGTGTTTTCACATTGCGATGCATGCGAGGCGGTTTTCCTAATAAAACCTCCATCGGCATTTCAACAGCACGAGCTTCGCCCTCTCGACCCTCAACAATTAACATACCATCTTCACGAATCGAACCCAAAACTGCATAGGGGCAGCGTTCGCGTTTGCAGATGGCATCGAATGTTTCAAGCGACTCCGGCGCAATGGCCAACGCATAGCGCTCTTGACTTTCGTTACTCCAAATTTCAAGCGGGCTCATGGAAGGCTCTTCGATAGGAACGGCAGAAAGTTTCAGTTCTGCGCCGTGCCCTGAGAGGTCGGCTAATTCGGGCATAGCGTTCGATAGGCCGCCTGCGCCAATGTCATGAATCGCCAAAATAGGATTGAGAGCTCCCGCTGCCCAGCAGCGGTCAATGACTTCTTGGGCTCTGCGTTGCATCTCGGGGTTGCCACGTTGAACGCTATCAAAGTCGAGGTTTTCGGAATTCACGCCTGAGTTCATCGAACTTGCCGCTCCGCCGCCAAGACCAATTCGCATTCCTGGCCCCCCTAACACAATCATCAGTGTCCCAGGTTCTAACGTATGTTTATTGGTTTGATCTGAGCGAATATTGCCGATGCCGCCAGCAAGCATAATTGGCTTATGGTAGCCATAGCGAGTCTCGCCCACACGAGCTTCAAATGAGCGGAAATATCCAAGAATATTGGGGCGCCCAAATTCGTTATTAAAGGACGCTGCACCAATGGGGCCTTCGGTCATAATCGTGTGAGCTGAAGCGATACGCTTGGGTGCGCCATAAACTGAAGGGGCTCCTTGACTGGTGGCCTTCGTTGTATCACGGTCATTTTCCCAAGCCTGTTCATGGCCATCAATATGAAGAGCAGAAACCGAAAAGCCGCATAAGCCAGCCTTCGGACGTGCGCCGCGGCCTGTGGCACCTTCGTCGCGGATTTCTCCGCCTGAACCCGTAGCGGCTCCCGGAAATGGCGAGATTGCTGTCGGGTGATTGTGCGTTTCAACCTTAAAGACAGTGAATGCGGGCTCCAAGATTTCTGAATAGGTCGAACCAAAAGGATCTTCCTCTGTTGGTCTTGGGTATAAACGTGGAACCGTGGGTCCCTCAAGGACTGCCGCATTATCGGAATACGCCACAATCGTCCCTTGGGGAGCGGCCTTGTGCGTTTCACGAATCATCTGGAAAAGCGTCTTTTCTTCGTCTTTACCGTCAATCGTAAATTTGGCGTTGAAAATCTTGTGGCGGCAGTGCTCGGAATTGGCTTGTGCAAACATCATCAATTCCACGTCCGTCGGGTTTCTGCCCTGCGTCTTAAAGGCATTAACAAGATAGTCGATTTCATCCTCGGAAAGCGCCAAACCCATCTCGATGTTGGCCTTACTTAACGCCTCTTTTCCGCCAGAAAGAATATCGACCGTTTGCATGGGTTTACCAGGAAACTCGGTAAAGATTTGCGTCGCGGCACTTGCGGGATCCAAAACCGTTTCTGTCATCCGATCGCTTAACGCGCTAGCCAAAGATTTCGTCTGTTCTTCTGTAAGCGTTGCTCCCTCTTCAAGAGCGACGTTATAAAGAACCGCGCGTTCAATGCGCTTAATCGTGCTAAGGCCACAGTTGCGGGCAATATCGGTTGCCTTACTTGACCAAGGACTAATCGTTCCAAGGCGAGGCGCAACAAGAATCGTAAGAGAGGCCTTAACGTCCTCTGCCTTATCGCCATAGTCGAGCAACGATGTTAGGCGCTTTGTTTCCTCATCATTGAGTTCACATTCGGCTAACACAAAGTGTTTGTAACGAGCACTGATGGCTTTAATGGCAGGAGCCACGCTCTGAAGTTTTTCCAAAAGGCCGTGCGCTCGGAAAGCGGAAAGAGCGGAATTGCCACTGAATTCTTTAAGGATGTGGGTCGCTGTCATCGTAAAGATCCTTGATTCTTGCAAAATATGAAGGGAATAGTAAAGCCACTAAAAAAAGGAACCTTCCTTTTTTAGTGCCTTAGTTTTTAAACCCAAAGACTTAAAAACTTTCGTTCTTTGTAACAGGCATTTTAGCGACTCTAGTGACTTGAAAAACGCCGAGAGGAAAGAAAAGAAACATCCCCTATTTCTTCCTAAAACGCAAGTCCCCGAAAGCCACACTTACTCCTAAAATAGCGGGTTACGCAGGTTCATCCTTTCCGAACCAAATTCTTTTACCGAGTAGACAAATACGCCATGAGCCAACAAATCCTCACAAACGAAGAACTCCGTGCCCTAGAAACCCGTTACGCAAAGCAACTGCCCGAAGGCGAATTAATGCGCCGAGCTGGTACGGCGCTCGCAAAAGAAATTGCACGCCTTACTCCCGCGGGAGGCCACGTCGTATTTGCCTGCGGCGCTGGTAATAACGGAGGTGATGGCTTTACAGCGGCTCGTTTATTAAAGGCACAGGGCTTTTCTGTTACCTGTGCTCTCGTGGGCGCGGACAAACCAAAGGCAGCCGATGCACTTCGCGCCTTTGAAGCCTGGGAAGCCTCAGGGGGCCTCACGATTTCTGATCCCTACAACGCAGAAAAGGCCGACACCGTTGTTGATGCTCTTTTAGGAATCGGTATTGATAAGCCCCTTCGAGGCGACATTTTGGATGCAGCTCTCTGGTTTAACGAACGTGAAGCCACGCACATAAGCGTCGATATTCCCTCGGGACTCAATCCAGAAACCGGCCATTGGGTCGGCGGCATCAAAGGTTGCATTGCCGATATCACGGTCACATTTTTCTCTCCTAAAGCCGGTTGTTTTATGAACGAAGGCGCAGACGCCAGCGGCAAAGTCGTTAACTGTGAGTTAGACGTTTCGGTTCCGCTAAGTCAAGTCGGCTTGATTGAACCCGACGATTTCCGTCATCTCATTGAGATTCGTGAAAAGAATTCTCATAAGGGAACCTTCGGTCACGTTATCGTCATCGGCGGAGAAAAAGGCACCGTGGGCGCAGCTTTCCTTGCTGCTCGTGCCGCTCTTACGATGGGAGCAGGACGTGTGAGCGTGGAGTTGATGGCTCAAGATGCTCCACTTTTGGATATCGAATATCCAGAAATCATGTTTGCCGATAAACCTCTGGACCTTAAAAAAGCTCAAGCCATTGTTATTGGTTGCGGAATGGGGTTCTCAGAAAAAGCGATTGCTCGCTTTAAGGAGGCAATTGCAACTGACGTGCCTCTTATTATTGACGCAGATGCCCTGCGACTTTTAGCAAAAGATCAAAAACTTCAAGACGCCGTCCTAGCGCGCAAAGCCCATACGGTCATTACGCCGCATCCAGCAGAAGCGGCAGACCTTTTGCATCGCGACATGAAAAAGGTTTTAGAAGACCGCATCAGTTCAACTCGAGAATTAGCGATTCAGACAGGGGCCATCACCCTATTAAAGGGAGCAGGAACTGTGGTTGCCCTGCGCAGTTCTCGCACGTGGATTAATCCTGCGAGAAACGGTCTTTTGGCCAGTGCTGGGTCTGGTGACGTTTTAAGCGGGATGTTAGGCGCTCTTTTTGCGCAAGGCTTTGACTTAGTGACAGCAACGCTTGGCGCGCTGTGGCTACACGGAGAAAGCGTACGCAATCGCTATGCCTGCGTAAGGGCAAGCGACATCATCACAGGGGCAGCTACTCTTTTAGAAGAATTAAGAAAGAACAACACAAAATCTTCTTTCTAAAAACCTATACCTTCTAGGAAAATCCCGAGAGCGGTAAGCGTTCATCGGGATTTTTTTAGAGTAGCAAACTACCAGCCGAAGAATTCCTTAACAGTGCGCCATGCAACCGACTGCAAGTGTTTCGCATCAGCTTCTTTCAAGGGCTTTTCACAAGCACCAAGGAAGTTGGCACCCTCTGGGGATTTCTTAAGAAGCGTTGCATAAAGAACAGCCGCTTCCAAATATGTCCCTGCCGCTGTCGGATGGCGGTTATCAGCAATCGTCATCGCTAAATCTGGACGCTCTGCAAGAGACTTCGCAAAAGCAAGTCCCACTGGAACAACCATTGCATTGTTTTCGTTAGCAACCTTGATGGTTGCATCCGCTAACTGTTGCGTCATTTCGGGGCGATCCTTATAAGCCCAAGTCATCATGAAAAGTGGCTCTGCCCCAGTTTTACGGATATCTTTTGAATGAATCTTTGCGTATTTCTTAAAGAACTTAGAAAGCTCAGGATGAACCGGTCCCTGACTGTTGTCTTGCAAAACGACAACGTCAAACACCTTCCCATCCTTGTATTTGTGAAAAACAAGTTTATTGCTTCCATCGTTTAGCGTGGAATAACTGCGAAGTCCATTCGGACGCAAATAACTTTTCACATCATGCCAATCGAGGCCCGCGCCACCAATTGTTGCCATCGTTGAGGCAAGTTTGTCGCCTTTGGCCTTGACAAAACTTTCCAGCGGCACGCCACAGTTGTAGTACATGAAAGAGTTGCCTACGAGAAGCACGCTCTGAGGTGTGAAAGAAAGGCTTGTGACTTTGGGCTTAACTGTGTAATCAGCAGCAAAAGAAACACTGGCAGCACATGTAAGAGCTAAAGCGGTAACTGTGATTTTTTTTAACATAATCTGTCTTTCATAAAGTTTAGATTTTTGTTCGACGCAAAGATAGGCAATCTCGCCTTCGAACAAAAGACATTAAGGACTCACTGCTAGTGCCTGTCA
>CAVAQL010000011.1:0-20765 GCA_963590825.1 Bacteroides caccae
CTATTCGTGAAGGTGGCCACACCGTTGGTGCGGGCGTCGTTGCGAAGATTACTGAGTAATTGACAGCATCAAAGGGGCACAGTTATACTGCGCCCCCTTAGCTCTTTTATTGTTCTTTTTAGGAAAAAAACAAATGCAATCCCAACGCATTCGTATTCGTCTTAAGGCGTTTGATTACAAATTAATCGATCAATCGGCCCTTGAGATTGTTGATACGGCAAAGCGTACTGGTGCTGTTGTTCGCGGCCCAGTTCCGTTGCCGACTCGCATTCAACGTTTTGATATTTTGCGTTCGCCGCACGTCAATAAGACGAGCCGCGACCAGCTTGAAATTCGTACACATCAGCGTTTGATGGACATCGTCGACCCGACAGATAAGACTGTTGATGCGTTGATGAAGCTCGATTTGCCTGCTGGTGTTGACGTTAAGATCAAGGTGCAGTAAGAATTTTTTCGAGTCTTCGCTTTCCTTTTTTAAGAGAAAGACTCGATACGTGTCGCTTCTGGCATACCAAAGCAAACGATCGGTGTTGGCGCGCTCTTTAAAAGAGTAAACGCAACCTCCCGTCGTGGAGCGATTTTTATAAAGTACGGTCCCGGCCAATCGTAGCCGGGGTGGAGATAATAATGAGTGATAAGCTCGGCTTAGTCGGTCGTAAGGTCGGCATGACGCGCATCTTTACAGAGGACGGTGTTTCTGTTCCTGTAACGGTGATTGACGTTTCCGACAACCGTGTCGTTTGTGTTAAGACACAGGAAAGCGACGGCTACAACGCCATTCAAGTCGCGTTCGGCTCTAAAAAGCCCTCGCGCATCAACAAGGCTCTTGCCGGCCATTATGCTAAGGCTGGTGTTGAGGCTGCTGCGATGCTTAAGGAATTCCACGTCGATGCCGACAAACTGTCCGAATACAAACCCGGAACAGCTTTGCGTGCGGATATGTTCGCCGTTGGTCAGAAGGTTGACGTAACGGGAACGACCATCGGTAAGGGATATGCTGGTGTGATTAAACGCCACCACTTCAGTTCCAATCGCGCTAGCCACGGTAACTCGGTGACGACAAATGCCCCTGGTTCTATTGGTAACCGCCAAGACCCGGGTCGCGTTTTCCCCGGCAAGCGTATGGCAGGACACCTCGGCGATTGCCAGAGAACAACGCAAAATCTCGTTGTCGCTCGCGTCGACGTTGAGCGTAGTCTTCTTTTAATCCGTGGCGCTGTCCCCGGTTGCAAGGGCGGAGAAGTCCTTGTTCGTGCCGCTGTTAAGGCCTAATAGGAGCGAACCATGGAGCTGAATTTAGTCAATGAACAGGGTGTAGAGACGGCCAAGGTGCCAGCCTCTGATGCCGTGTTCGCCCGTGAATACAACGAAGCCTTGGTGCATCAACTTGTTGTTGCTTACCAAGCCAATGCTCGTCAGGGAACACGTGCACAACTCAATCGTGAATTTGTGCACCACACGACAAAGAAGCCTTTCCGTCAGAAGGGAACAGGTCGTGCTCGTGCTGGTATGTCGTCTTCTCCGTTGTGGAGAGGCGGTGGTCGTACCTTCCCGAGTTCTCCTAACGAGAATTTCACAAAGAAGATGAACAAAAAGGCCTATCGCGCTGCGATGGCGACGATTTTCTCGAAACTCGTTGCTGATGGCCGCCTTGTTGTTGTCGAATCGATTACGGCGGAATCTCCCAAGACAAAGGCCTTTGCCGCCAAGTTAAAGGCTATGGGTTTGAATCACGCGATGTTGATTGCCGACAGTGTTGACGAGAATCTGTTTTTAGCCTCTCGCAACATCAAGAACGTAGCGGTTGTTGAGCCGCGCTACATCGATCCGCTCTCGCTGGTTTACTACGACAAGGTCGTTGTGGCGAAGAACGCGATTGCTAAGATCGAGGAGATGCTCGGATGAACCAAGATCGTTTATTGAAGGTCCTCGTCGGACCGGTCATCTCTGAAAAGAGCACAATGGTTGCAGAAAAGGCCCGCCAGTACACGTTTGACGTTGTGGCTGACGCGACAAAGGCAGAAATCAAGGCTGCCGTTGAGTTGTGCTTTAAGGTCTCTGTTGAGAGTGTTCAGACTGTCAACATCAAGGGCAAAGTTAAGCGCACAGGTCGTACGCCTGGTGTGCGCAGTGCCGTCCATAAGGCCTATGTGCGCCTGAAGGAAGGCCAGGAAATTAATTTCGCGCAGGAGGGTAAGTAATGGCTCTCGTTAAAATGAAGCCCACCTCGGCCGGTTGCCGTCACACTGTGAAGGTTGTGACACCGGGCCTGCACAAGGGAAGCCCTGTGGCAGCGCTTACGGAAAAGAAGAACCGTGGCTCGGGCCGCAACAACAACGGACATATTACGTGTCGTCATAAGGGTGGTGGCTCAAAGCGTCACTATCGTGTGATTGACTTCTTGCGTGATAAAGATGGTGTTCCAGGACGTGTGGAACGTCTTGAGTACGATCCGAACCGCTCCTCGCATATTGCCTTAGTGCTTTATGCCGATGGCGAACGTCGTTACATCATTGCCCCAAAGGGTTTGAATGTTGGCGACACGGTTGTGAGTGGCGCTGAAGCTCCGATTAAAGTCGGTAACGCTTTGCCGCTTCGTAACATCCCCGTCGGTTCCACGATTCACTGCATCGAAATGCTTCCGGGTAAGGGCGCACAGCTTGTGCGTGCTGCTGGTGCTTTTGCTCAGTTAATCGCCCGCGAAGGTGCTTATGCTCAGGTTCGTATGCGCTCGGGTGAAGTTCGTCGCATCTTAATTGAATGCCGCGCCACAATTGGCACGGTTGGCAACGAAGAAAATAGCTTACGTGAGCTCGGCAAGGCCGGTGCAACACGTTGGCGTGGTATTCGTCCGACGGTTCGCGGTAAGGTGATGAACCCGGTTGATCACCCGCACGGCGGTGGCGAAGGCCGCACTGGTACAGGTCGCGCGCCGATGTCTCCGTGGGGACAGCTCACCAAGGGCTATCGTACACGTAATTCCAAGCGCACGGATAAGATGATTGTCCAGCGCCGTTATGATAAGTAAGGGGGTCTGAAGAATGTCTCGTTCGTTAAAGAAGGGGCCGTTTGTTGACGGATCCCTCATGAAGAAGGTGGAGGCAGCTCAGTCAAGTCGCGACAAGCGTCCGATTAAGACTTGGTCTCGTCGTTCCACGATTCTTCCAGAGTTTGTCGGTTTGACGATTGCCGTTCACAATGGCCGTCAACACGTTCCCGTTTATGTCAATGAGAACATGGTTGGCCATAAGCTCGGTGAATTCGCCATGACGCGTACCTTCAAGGGACACGCGCTCAATGCTGATAAGAAGGTCAAGGGGTAATCAAATGGAAACTACTGCAATCGTTCGCGGTGTGCGTCTTTCGGCTCAGAAGGGCCGTTTGGTCGCTGACCTGGTTCGCGGTAAGCCCGTGGACAAGGCCCTTAATATCTTGAAGTTTACGCAACGCCGCGCTGCTGGCATTGTCTTGAAGGCTCTTGAAAGCGCCATCGCCAATGCCGAGCACAATGACGGAGCGGATATCGACGAACTTCGTGTCACAAAAATCTACGTGGAAAAGGCTACGACGTTGCGCCGCTTTGGCGCTCGCGCCAAGGGTCGCGGTACGCGTATCAGTAAACAGACGTCTCACGTTTACGTGACCGTCGGCGACAAGTAAGGATGAACCATGGGTCAGAAAATTAATCCTACCGGCTTCCGCCTTCCTGTGACGCGCAACTGGACGTCGCGTTGGTATGCGGCTGGTCGTAACTTCTCTCGCACACTGTGCGAAGACTTGAAAGTGCGTGCCTTCCTGATGGAAAAATTGAAGGCGGCGAGCGTCTCACGTATTTTGATTGAACGCCCCGCTAACAATGCGCGTATCACAATCTTCTCGGCTCGCCCAGGTGTTGTGATCGGTAAGCAAGGCGCTTATATCGAAGAGCTAAAGGCTGAAGTTCAGAAGATGATTGGTGTGCCAGCGCACATCTCCATCGAAGAAGTTCGCCGTCCTGAGCTTGATGCTCAGCTTATCGCTGAAGGCATTACGCAACAGCTCGAAAAGCGCATTATGTTCCGTCGTGCAATGAAGCGCGCTATGCAAAACGCCATGCGCCTTGGTGCCAAGGGTATCAAGATCATGAGCGCAGGCCGCTTAAATGGCGCTGAAATTGCTCGTACAGAATGGTACCGCGAAGGCCGTGTGCCACTTCACACACTTCGCGCCGATATTGATTACGGTTTCTCCGAAGCACACACGACCTATGGTGTCGTCGGTGTTAAGGTTTGGGTCTACAAAGGTGATAGCCTTGAAGCCAATCAGGCAGCAGAAGCTACTCCTGCAGCCCCAGCCGATCGTGAAGACCGTCGCCGTCGCCCGGCTCGCCGCGTTCGCAAGAACGAAGAAGGTGCCGATGAGAAGGCCGATAAGAAGCCCGCTCGTCGCACTCGTAAGCCAGCTACAGAGGCGGCGCCAGTCGCAACTGAAACAAAAGACGGAGAATAAGCGATGCTGCAACCGAATCGAACGAAATACCGTAAGGACCAAAAGGGTCGCAACTACGGTATGGCTCAGCGAGGCGCAGATGTCTCCTTTGGGGACTTTGGCCTCAAGGTGCTCGAACGCGGTCGTCTGACGGCTCGTCAGATTGAAGCTGCGCGTCGAGCTCTCACACGCCACATCAAGCGCGGCGGCCATGTTTGGATCCGTGTCTTTCCGGACAAACCCATTTCGAGCAAACCTGCCGAAGTGCGTATGGGTAACGGCAAGGGCAATCCTGAGTACTGGGTCGCCCTCGTGCAACCCGGCCGGGTCCTCTACGAAATGGACGGTGTCGATGAGACACTCGCTCGCGAAGCTTTTGCTCTCGCGGCAGCGAAGTTGCCTTTGAAGACAAAGTTCGTTGTCCGCCAGGTCGGCAAGTAAGGAGACGGACATGAAAGCTAAGGAATTGCGCGCCATGGATGAGGCTGCGCTTAACAAGGAGTTAACTGAACTTCAGACAGCGTACTTTAAGTTACGCGTTCAGAAGGCGACTCAGCAGCTCCAGAACTCGAACCAGTTGCGCACAGCGCGCCGTGATATTGCGCGCGTTCGCACAGTTCTCGCTCAGAAGGCGGCCGCGAAATGACGGATACTGTTGAAACAAAAAAGCTCACACGCACCTTAGTGGGTGTTGTTACGAGCGACAAAATGGATAAGACTGTGACGGTCCTTGTGGAACGTCGCGTCAAGCACCCCCTTTATGGAAAGATTGTTGTGCGCAGCAAGAAGTACCATGCGCACGACGCGACCAACAGTGTGGGTGTTGGCGATAAGGTTGAAATCGCAGAAGGACGTCCCGTTTCCAAGACAGTGACTTGGAGCGTGACGAAAGTTCTCGAAAAGGCTGTTATCGTCTAGTTTGTAGTGATAAGTGCTTGCAAGGCTAGTGGGTTTTCGCTAAACTTGCAGGCCTCACGCAGAAAGCCGATTGCTTAGCAGTCGGCATCTGTGTTGATTTTTCCAAGATTAGGTGTCTTTTTTCGGTGTGTGCTTGCTCGGTTTGAAGCACAGATTCAAGGCCAAAATTAGGTACGCTAATCGTTCTCCCTTACGGGACCAATACTGTCTGCGTATGCAGAATAAGTTGGGAAATTAGAAACCATGATTCAGATGCAAAGCAACCTGGACGTTGCCGACAATACAGGCGCTCGTTCAGTGATGTGTTTCAAGGTGTTGGGTGGATCCAAACGCCGCTATGCGAACATCGGTGACGTCATCAAGGTGACGGTCAAAGAAGCCGCTCCACGCGGCCGTGTTAAGAAAGGCGAGGTCTATAGCGCCGTGGTCGTTCGTACCGCTCAGGGCGTGCGCCGCGCCGACGGATCTCGTATCCGTTTCGATAACAACGCCGTTGTTCTTCTCAATTCCAAACTCGAGCCCGTTGGCACGCGTATTTTTGGACCGGTCACACGCGAATTGCGTACCGAACGGTTCATGAAGATTGTGTCACTTGCTCCTGAAGTTCTTTAAGGAGGCCGACAGATGCAACGCATCCGCAAAGGCGACGAGGTTATCGTTATTGCCGGCAAAGACAAGGGCAAGAAGGGCACTGTGATTGCTCGTGTCGATGACACGCACGTTACAGTCGAGGGCGTTAACGTCGTCAAAAAGTGTGTTCGCCCGAACCCGATGACCAATACCGAAGGTGGCATTGTTGATAAGACGATGCCGATTGACCAGTCCAACGTGATGATCGTCAACCCGGCCACTGGTAAGGCCGATCGCGTCGGCTTCAAAGAAGTCGATGGCAAGAAGGTCCGCGTTTACAAGAGCAATGGCGCAGTTGTTGGCGCCAAGGCGTAAGGAGTAAGGAATGACACGTTTCCACACTCTGTACCGCGACACAATCGTTCCGGAACTCGTCAAGAAATTCGGATACAAGACAACGATGCAAGTTCCACGTATCACAAAGATTACGTTGAACATGGGCGTCGGCGAAGCGGTCAATGACAAGAAATATGTCGACAACGCTGTTGCCGATATGACAAAGATTGCTGGCCAGAAACCAGCGGTGACCCGTACCCGTAAGGCGATTGCGAACTTTAAGATTCGCGAGAATATGCCCATCGGCTGCATGGTCACACTGCGTGGCGAACGCATGTACGACTTTTTGGACCGCTTGGTCACTATCGCTTTCCCGCGTGTTCGTGACTTCCGTGGTGTTTCTGGTCGTGCGTTTGATGGCCGTGGCAATTACAACATTGGCCTCAAAGAACAGATCATCTTCCCGGAAATCGAGTACGACAAGATTGATGCTGTGCGCGGTATGAATATTTCTATCACGACGACGGCGAAAACAGACGAAGAAGCCAAAGCGCTTCTTGCTGCATTCCGCTTCCCGTTCCGCAATTGAGAAAAGGTGCTTGAAGATGGCAAAGTTATCATTGATTAACCGCGAGCACAAACGTGAGGCCATTGTGGCCAAGTTCGCGGCCAAGCGCGCCGAACTCAAGGCGATTATTAACGACGCAACGCGTCCCGTTGAGGACCGCTCCGAGGCACGCCGCAAGCTTGAGGCGCTTCCCCGTGATGCGAGCCCAGTGCGTTTGCGTAACCGCTGTGGCTTAACGGGTCGTCCGCGTGGAACATTCCGCAAGTTCGGTCTTGCCCGTGGCATGATTCGCGATGCGGCCATGCGTGGTGATATTCCCGGCCTTATCAAGGCCAGCTGGTAAGCGAGGAGATTACGAAATGAGTATGAGTGATCCGATCGCCGATATGCTGACCCGTATCCGCAACGCACAAAGCGTTGAAAAGACTGAAATCGTGATGCCGAGCTCCAAGCTCAAGGTCGCGATTGCCAAGGTCTTGAAGGACGAGGGTTACATCGAAGGCTATGAAGTCGTTGCCAATGAAGGCAAGGCTCAGTTGCATATCGGTTTGAAATACTATGCGGGTCGTCCCGTGATCGAGCGCATTGAACGCGTTTCCCGTCCCGGCCTGCGTATTTACAAGAACCACGAGTCAATCCCCCAGGTGATGAATGGCCTCGGGATTGCTATCGTTTCTACGCCTCAGGGCGTGATGACAGATCGCAAAGCGCGTGCTGCTGGAGTTGGCGGCGAAGTGCTCTGCTATGTCGCTTAATCGGAGGGAGCGTAAGTTATGAGTCGTATTGCTAAGCTTCCTGTTACGCTTGCCAAAGGTGTGCAAGCGACAGTTTCCGATGAAGGCGTTACCGTTAAGGGTCCGAAGGGCGAAGTGAGCGTTCATCGTCTCGCTGGCGTTAAGGTCGAACTCGACGGCGACAAAATTAAGTTTACGCAGCTCGACGAGTCTCGCGAATCCAATGCGAACGCGGGAACGATGCGTGCTCTCGTAAACGATATGGTTAAAGGTGCTTCCGTTGGCTTTGAAAAGAAGTTAACGCTCGTGGGCGTGGGCTATCGTGCTCAGGCTCAGGGAGACTCTTTAAATCTTCAGCTTGGTTTCTCGCATCCTGTTGTTCATAAGATGCCCAAGGGTATCGAGTGCAAGACACCGAGTCAGACAGAAATCATTATTAGCGGCGCCGATAAGCAAGTCGTTGGTCAGACAGCGGCTGTGATTCGTGGCTATCGTCCTCCTGAACCCTACAAGGGCAAGGGCATCCGCTACGCTAATGAACATGTCGTGATTAAAGAAACTAAGAAGAAGTAAGCGGGAGACGTGAGACATGATTAATAAGAAACAAAGCCGTCTGCGTCGCGCTGGTGCTGCTCGCGCCCGCATTAAGTTGCAGAAGGTTATCCGTTTGTCAGTGCATCGTACGAACCTGCACATTTATGCAAACATCATCTCTGCTGAAGGGGATCGTGTGCTTGCTTCTGCTTCAACGCTTGAAGCTGAGGTGCGCGCTAAGCTCTCTCAGGAGGGAAAGACCGGCGGCAATATTGCTGCAGCGAAGATCGTCGGAGAGCGTATCGCTCAGAAAGCCAAAGCGGCTGGAATTGAGTCCTGCGCCTTTGATCGTTCCGGTTATCGTTACCACGGCCGTGTTGCCGCGCTCGCTCAGGCTGCGCGCGAAGCCGGTCTCAAGTTCTAAAGGGAATCGAGGCTTATGGCTAAGGTTGATAAAAAGAATCCGGTCGAAGAAATCGACGATGGCATTCGCGAAAAGATGATTGCGGTCAATCGCGTCACTAAGGTTGTCAAGGGCGGACGTATTTTGGCGTTTGCGGCTTTAACCGTTGCTGGTGATGGCGATGGCTCTATCGGCATGGGCACAGGCAAGAGCCGTGAAGTTCCGGCTGCCGTCAGTAAAGCCCTAGAACGCGCCCGCAAGGACATGAAGAAGTATCCCTTAAATAACGGCACATTGCATCACGCCGTTAAGGGTCAGCACGGTGCAAGCCGCGTGATTCTCATGCCCGCTAGCGAAGGTACTGGCGTTATTGCTGGTGGCCCGATGCGTGCTGTTCTCGAAGCAATGGGCGTTCGCAACGTTTTGGCGAAGGCCTATGGTTCGACAAACCCCTACAACATGGTTCGCGCAACGATTGATGCGTTATCGCACTTGAGCTCTCCTGCGGACATTGCCGCCAAGCGTGGCATGACCGTTGAGCAAATCCTTGCGTAGGTCTTTTTTGGAGATTGAAAAATGACAGATAAAAAGACCTTAAAGGTTACG
Organism: Bacteroides caccae; assembly: GCA_963590825.1. Lineage (GTDB taxonomy): Bacteria > Pseudomonadota > Gammaproteobacteria > Burkholderiales > Burkholderiaceae_F > Duodenibacillus. Next base: position 9,137 of record CAVAQL010000011.1, read on the forward strand.
CTCGTCAAGAGCCCGATTGGCTGCGACAAGAATCACTTGGCGTGCTTAAAGGGTCTTGGACTGAGAAAGTTGCACAGCTCGCGTGAACTTGAAGATACGCCTGCCGTTCGTGGCATGATCACCAAGGTGGCGTTCCTTGTTCGCGTCGATTAAGAGGGACTAGACATGCGTTTAAATACCATTAAACCCGCAGAAGGCTCCACAAGCAATCCTCACCGTATTGGTCGGGGCGTTGGCTCTGGTTGGGGTAAGACAGCTGGTCGCGGACACAAAGGACAGAAGTCCCGTGCTGGCGGCTTTCATAAAGTTGGCTTCGAAGGCGGACAGATGCCCTTGCATCGTCGCTTGCCGAAGCGTGGCTTTTTCTCGCTCAATCATCAGCTCGTTGATGAAGTTCGTTTGTCTGAGCTTGAAGCGTTGCCCGTTGATGAGATTGACTTAGACGTTCTTAAGAGCGCCAACATCATTTCTCGCAACGCAATCCAGGCGCGCGTAATCCTCGCAGGTCAAATTACCCGCAAGGTCACCGTGCGCGGTCTTGGCGTCACCAAGGGAGCCAAAGCAGCCATTGAAGCCGCTGGTGGTTCTGTTGTTGAGGCCTAACACTAACGCTTTAGGAAAGAAACGTGGCAAACAGTCCAAAAACAAAGCCGACCGGTTTGGCAAAATATGGCGACTTGAAAAAGCGCCTCATTTTCCTACTGCTCGCTTTGGTTGTTTACCGCATCGGGGCACATGTACCAGTGCCGGGAATTGATCCCGATACCTTGCGTCAACTCTTCAACGAGCAGCAAGGCGGCATTCTCGGCCTCTTTAACATGTTCTCGGGCGGCGCCTTGTCGCGATTCTCTGTGTTCGCGCTCGGAATCATGCCTTACATCTCCGCATCGATTATTATGCAGATGCTTTCGTATGTGCTTCCGAGCCTAGAGGCTTTGCGCAAGGAAGGCGAATCAGGACGTCGTAAGATTACGCAGTACACGCGTTACGGAACACTTCTGCTCGCAGGCTTTCAGTCGCTTGGTATTGCTGTGGCGCTTGAAACCCAGCATGGGCTTGTGATTGATCCGGGCATGATGTTTCGCTTTACCTGTACGGTAAGCCTTGTCACAGGAACGATGTTCTTAATGTGGCTCGGCGAGCAGATTACAGAGCGTGGACTCGGTAACGGCATTTCGCTTATCATTTTCGCCGGTATCGTCGCAGGATTTCCGGCGGCCGCGAGTGGTTTATTCCAGTTGGTGAGCACGGGTGCGATTAGCCCCTTGTCGGCCATCTTTATTGTGGCAATCGTGATTTTGGTCACCGGCTTTGTCGTGTTTATCGAACGCGGACAACGCCGTATTACAGTGAACTACGCACGTCGCCAAGTTGGCAATAAGATGTACGGCGGTCAGGCTTCGTACTTGCCGTTGAAAATTAACATGGCAAACGTCATTCCGCCAATCTTTGCGTCCTCACTTATCTTGTTTCCGGCCACATTAGCAGGCTGGTTCACAAGTGGTGATTCGACACGTTGGATTCGCGATTTGGCCGCTGCGTTAAGCCCTGGGCAGCCACTTTACACACTGCTTTATGCAGCGCTCATTATTTTCTTTGCGTTCTTTTATACGGCTCTTGTTTTCAACCCGAAAGAAACCGCTGAGAATTTAAAAAAGAGTGGTGCCTTTGTTCCAGGTATTCGTCCTGGTGAGCAGACAGCCCGTTATATCGATAAGGTTTTAACGCGCTTGACGCTCGGGGGTGCGGCGTACTTAACGTTTGTGTGTCTTGTGCCAGAGTTCTTGAACCTACGCTTTAATGTGCCGTTTTACTTTGGCGGCACGTCGCTACTGATCGTGGTTGTTGTGACCATGGATTTCGTCAGTCAGGTTCAGGCCTACATGATGTCACACCAGTATGAGAATTTGCTCAAGAAGACAAACTTCAAGGGCTTCGGACCAGGCATGTAAAGTGCCCAAGGTTTTATAGGTAACAATTTTTTAGACAAAAGAGCATTGCTCTTGCGTCTTTAGACGGCTTCTCTTAGGAGAATTTTATGAAGGTTAACGCTTCGGTTAAGAAGATGTGCCGCAAATGCAGAATCGTTAAGCGCAAAGGCGTTGTGCGCGTGATCTGCGAGGACCCGCGGCATAAGCAACGTCAAGGCTAAAGAGGTAAATAAATATGGCTCGTATTGCCGGTATTAATATTCCGCCCAATCAGCATGCAGTTATCGGTTTGACTGCCATTTTTGGCATCGGCCGTTCGCGCGCTATGCAGATTTTGGATTCTTGTGGCGTCGAATATTCCAAGAAAGTGAAGGATTTGACGGACGCGGAACTCGAAAAGATTCGCGATGCCATCGGTCAATTCAGTGTGGAAGGCGATCTTCGTCGCGAAGTCCAGCTCTCGATTAAGCGGCTGATTGACCTCGGGACGTATCGCGGAATGCGGCACCGTAAAGGTTTGCCCGTTCGTGGTCAACGTACACGTACGAATGCCCGCACCCGTAAGGGACCGCGTAAGGCTGGCGTCACGTTGAAGAAGTAATTTCTGAGAAGGAAGACTAATGGCTCCCACAAAGCAACAGCAGACGGCCGTCCGCGGCCGCAAGAAGGTAAAGAAGGTTGTCACCGAGGGTATCGCTCACGTGCACGCCTCCTTTAACAACACAATTATTACGATTACAGATCGTCAGGGTAATGCCGTTGCCGCATCCTCCGCTGGCGCCCAGGGCTTTAAGGGTTCTCGCAAATCGACACCCTTTGCCGCTCAGGTCGCAGCCGAGCACGCTGGTAAGCAGGCTTTGGAATATGGTCTTAAGAATATTGAAGTTCGTATTTTTGGACCTGGCCCCGGTCGTGAATCGAGTGTTCGTGCGCTCAATGCTCTTGGCATTCGCGTCACAAGCATTCAGGATGTCACCCCGATTCCCCATAACGGCGTTCGCCCCAGCAAGCGTCGTCGCATGTAATTGATTTTCGTATCCTGTGTTCGTGCATTTATCGGATGTGCGAACTGAATGCGGGTAACCGCAGGATAGAAGAGGTAACTTAAAAATGGCACGATATCTCGGTCCTAAATTGAAGCTCTCTCGCCGTGAGGGCTCTGATCTTAACCTTAAGAGCGCTCGTCGCTCGTTCGACAGCAAAGTCAAGGCCGCCGACGTCAAACCCGGTCAGCACGGGAAGACCTCTGGCCAGCGTCTTTCGGACTATGGCACACAGTTGCGTGAAAAGCAGAAGATGAAGCGTACCTACGGTCTTTTGGAACGTCAGTTCCGCCGTTGCTACGCCGTGGCTGCTTCTCGCCCTGGCAACACCGGTGAAATCCTCCTTAGCATCTTGGAAAGCCGTCTTGACAATGTGGTGTATCGCATGGGATTTGGCTCGACACGCGCCGAAGCCCGTCAGTTGGTTAGCCACTGCGCGATTCTCGTGAACGATAAGAAGTGCAACATTCCTTCTTACACCGTCAAGCCCGGTGATGTGATTTCTGTGCGCGAAGGCGCTAAAAAGCAGGCTCGCATCGTTGATTCTTTGGAATTAGCCGGTCAGCTCGGATTCCCGAGCTGGGTTGAAGTTGATGCCAAGAAGATGCAAGGCACCTTCAAGAGCGTCCCGGCCCGCGACGAAATCGCACCCGACATCAACGAATCGCTCGTGGTCGAACTTTACTCGCGTTAATCTTAACGAGATTCCTCGTCTTTACGGCCTGTTTTATCGACAGGTTTGCGAAGGCGAGGATAATGATTTTTTGGCACGACACGCATTACGGGGACAGTGTGGTGCCTTAAAATAAACATGTTTCCCCGGTTTTCCAATCTCAGCCTTATCGGTGTAACGAGCCGAGGGTATTGAAAAGGAAAGACATTTATGGCTAATACCACGCTCTTGAAGCCGACGAACATTGAGGCAATCGTCGACGAAAAGAACCCCAATATTGCCGTCATTACGCTCGAACCGTTTGAGCGCGGATACGGTCACACTCTCGGCAACGCTTTGCGTCGCATTCTTCTTGCTTCCATGGTTGGCTACGCCCCCACGGAATTAAGTATTGCTGGCGTTGTGCATGAGTTTTCGATGATCAACGGCGTTCGCGAAGACGTTGTTGATATCGTTTTGAACCTCAAGGGTGTCGTCTTTAAGCTTGAAGGCGGCCGTGAAGAGGTCACGCTTCGCTTACAGAAGTCTGGCGAAGGTGTTGTGAAAGCTGGCGACTTTGTGTTGCCGCATGACGTGGAAATTTTAAATCCCGAGCACGAGATTGCCACACTTTCTGGTGGCTCTTTGGATATGGAAGTGAAGGTCGAAACAGGTCGTGGCTATCAGCCAGGCGATATGCGCGCCTTCGCAAACGACCACTCGAATCAGACAATTGGTCGCATCATCTTGGATGCGAGCTTCTCGCCTGTGCGCCGTGTGGCCTATAAGGTTGAAGCGGCCCGTGTCGGTCAGCGTACCGACCTTGATAAGCTCGAGATGACAATCGAAACCAATGGCGTCATCACGCCTGAGGACGCCTTAAAGAGTGCCGTGCGCATTCTTCAAGATCAACTCTCGATCTTTGGCTCGATTAAGACGGAAACCGAAGCCGAGCAAGCGGCTCAAGAAGAAACGCCTCCTCCCTTGGATCCGATTCTTTTGCGCTTGGTCGACGATCTCGAACTCACGGTTCGTTCTGCAAACTGCTTGAAGGCCGAAAACATTTACTACATCGGCGATTTAATCCAGAGAACAGAAAACGAACTCTTAAAGACGCCAAACTTAGGCCGTAAGTCCTTAAATGAAATTAAGGATGTGTTAGCTGCCCACGGTTTGACTTTGGGGATGAGACTCGAGAACTGGCCGCCAGCCAATCTCGAAAGCTAGTCCGTTGTTTTTTCTGCTAGGAGCGTAAGCTCCTAGCGTATTGTTTTTTTGATTAACCAAAACCCGCCCGCTGATTTGAAGTAAAAAAGAATCGGATAGAAGAGTTGGGGGGACCTCTTAGGGAAACCCAAGAAGAGTCCAAAGAAATGCATATAAGGAAATTTAAAAATGCGTCACCGTTCAGGATTGCGTAAACTCAATCGTACAACCGCACATCGCCTTGCGATGCTTCGCAACATGATGTGCTCACTGCTTCGCCATGAGGCCATCAAGACAACGCTTCCGAAGGCCAAAGAACTTCGCCGTGTTGTCGAACCGATGATTACTCTTGCGAAGAACCCGACGGTTGCCAATCGTCGCTTAGCGTTCAATCGCTTGCGCGATCGCGAAGTGGTTGTGAAGCTCTTCGATGAAATCGGACCGCGCTTTGCGAACCGTAACGGCGGCTATACCCGTGTCTTAAAGATGGGTTTCCGCTCTGGGGATAATGCGCCGATGGCTTATGTTGAGCTTACAGAAAAGGCGGCCAAGGCCGAAGAAGTGAAGCCCGCGGAAGTTAAGGCCGAAGCACCCAAGGTTGAAGAAGCCAAGGTTGAGGATGTGAAGCCACAAGAGGCTCCGAAGTCCTAATTTAAGGGCTATGTTCTCCTCTAAAGAAGTCAAAACGCCGCGATTTTTGCGGCGTTTTGATTATGGGACTCTTACTTTTGGTGCGTCTCGAAATTCCACGAGTCGCGACACATCTCTTCAATTCCGAATTGGGCTTTCCAGTGAAGCAATTTAAAGGCAAGCGCGGGGTCCGCCCAATTGGCAGCGACGTCTCCAGGTCTACGGGGCGTCATCTTGTAGGCAATTGGATGGCCACAGGCCTTCTCGAAGGCTTTAATAATTTCAAGAACGCTATAGCCTATGCCTGTGCCTAAGTTAATGGCTTCACAGCCTTGGACGTTATTTAAATGCGATAAAGCGGCAACGTGACCACGCGCGAGGTCAACGACGTGAATGTAGTCGCGCACGCCTGTGCCATCTTTTGTGGGATAGTCGTTACCAAAGACGCGGACGAATTCCAATTTACCAGAGGCCACCCGTGCAACATACGGCAGAAGATTATTGGGGATTCCATTGGGGTTCTCGCCAATGAGGCCACTTGGATGCGCTCCAATCGGGTTAAAGTACCTTAGGCAAATGATGTGAAAGCGCTTATCTGCCTGGCATAAGTCTTGCAACATCTTCTCGATAATCAGTTTTGTGCGCCCATAGGGGTTTGTGACGCCTCCCAAGGGGTGACTTTCTGTGATGGGAAGCTTTTGAGGCGTTCCGTAGACTGTGCAAGAAGAGGAAAACAGGAGCTGAAAGATCCCTGCTTCTTGCATCGCCTTGAGTAGGACAAGTGTGCCGTTTACGTTATTGTCGTAATAGGTAAGAGGTTTTTCGCAGGATTCCCCAACGGCTTTAAGACCCGCAAAGTGAATCACAACATCGGGTTTTGTTTGGGCAAATGCGTCTTTTAACGCCTTTTCGTCACGAATGTCGCCATAAATAAATTGAGGCGTTTTTCCTGTGATCTTTTGAATGCGCCCCACGACGTCTTCTGAGGCATTCGATAGGTTATCAAAGAGGGTAACCTCGTAGCCTTTTTCAAGCAACTCAACAGCGGTGTGCGAGCCGATAAACCCCATGCCGCCAGTTAAAAAAATACGCATAAATTCCCCCTTTTAGAGTACTTTTCGATAAAGACGAATATCGTTATTGTTGGGAACGGCTTCGGGAATGAACTTTAACTTCGTTAATAGTTTTTTCATTGCCTCGTTTTCCACAAGAACAACGCCAAACAAGGACTGTGCCCCAAGTTTTGAGGCTTCAGTAAGAAGAATCTTCATTAATTTTGTTCCAAGCCCTCGGTTTTGGAAGGCGTCTTCAATCACGAGACCAAATTCAGCCGTTTTTAATTCAGGTTTTACGACAAAGCGTGCGACAGCATGAATTTCAGGCTCTGAGCGTTTGGCATCGACGAGAGCATAAGCTCGCTCTCGATCGTAATCGAGTTGCGTGTAGTGCATGTATTCTTCGTCAGTAATATCGCACGCTCGTTTCTGTAGCCGCAAGAAGGCCGTTTTCTCCGAAAGGCGACTGGCGAAGGCTTTGAGCGCTTCTACATCATCGGCGCGAAGCGTACGCACGCGTAATGTCGAATCGATGGTGTAGGTAAAGTTCGGAGCTGGAGCAATCAGCATATGTGAATGTGTTTCGTCGGCTACAAGTGCATTCGGGCTAAAGCCTGCGGTTGTATCGAGTGCCAAGACACCACGTTCATCGGCAATCAAAGGGTTAATCTCAAGCTCTGTGATGCCAGGGATTTCGGTTGCTAATCGCGAAAGTTCCATCAGCGCATTCACAATCGCATCGATATCGACCTTGGGTTGCCCTCGGAAGGGTTCAAGAGCCGAGTAAACAATGGAGCGCTCAACCATATTGCGCGCTAAGGGTTCTGTGAGTGGCGCAAGCGCCAATTGCTTTTGTGGGAAAAGCTCACCTATTTTGCCGCCCGCCGATAGCGACAGTACGGGTCCTAAAACGGGGTCTCGTGTAAGAGAAAGTTTTAATTCTCGTGCATTTGGGCGCCCCGACATTTTCTGAACAAGAATGCCCGTAAAAGAGGCAAGAGGTGCGCATTTGGCGCACAAGCGCTTTAAATATGTAAAGTCTTTTGCAATATCGGTTGAATTCAGAATAATCCCGCCGATTCTTGAGCGTTGCTCAAGGCCTTCTGCGCAAATCTTCAGTGCAACTGGCCCCTCCAAGCTCTTAGCAACAGCCACGGCGTCTGACGCTGTGGTCACAAGCGAACCTTTGACGCTAGGAATTCCAATCGTATGTAAGAGGCGTTCACACTGCTCGGGCGTTAAGCGATTGCGCTTTTGGTTGCGTGCTTCTTCGATAATGTCGCGCACGGCTCCGAAATCATGACGGGCCGCTTCAGATCCAGCCCTTGGGGCCTGCAGTGTTAGCTCGCGTGCTTTCTTTCGTTCATAGAGGTGCCGGTAGGCTCTAACAGCGCTATCAATTGAATGAAGAACAGGAACGTGCAAACGAGAGAAGGCATTGCGCTCGGTTTCCGTAAAAGTGTCTCCCATCCACACGAGAATGACAGGTTTAAAACTATTACGGCGAAGCACTTCTTCTAAGGCAGGAATGAGCGCATCAATATCTGCTGTTGCCGTAGGAGACAAGGTAAGCAAAATCGCATCGACTGTTTTGTCGGTAAGAAGGAGTTTCACGACTTTAGAAAGGAGTGCAGGTGCCGCTTCAAATCCGAGGTCAACAGGATTGGCTAAAAGCGCATCTTGCCCTGTGAGCTTACTGAGTGCGTTTGAGGTTGCATCGCTCAATGAGGCAAGAGAAATGCCTCCTGCCTGCGTCGCATCCGCTGCAAGCGCAGAAAATCCTAAACCATTAGCCACCAAGGCAAGCTGCCCGTTACCGGCGTCCTTATGAGTGGAAAACAATTCAATTGAAGCACAAAAATCTTCAACTCTGTCGCAACGGATGCAAGCCGTTCTCTCAAGCATTGCATCAAAGGCTCCATCATCGCACGCTGGCATGGCGTAGCGGGAGGCAATCAGTCGAGCCGAGTAGGCGCCTCGCCCCGTTTTCAGGACAATCACGGGCTTGGTGCGTGAGGCAGCGCGCAGTGCCGAGAAAAAGGCCCTTGGATGCACCAGAGTTTCAATGTGCATCGCGATGACTTCTGTGTCGGGGTCATCGGCTAAGAAGTCAAGCATCTGCGCTAGCGTTACATCGCTTTCTGCGCCCGCGGTCAACACGGATGAAAATCCAAAAGCGGCTCGAGTCGCATAATCAAGGACAGCAGCTGCCATTGACGAGGATTGACAGATAAGGCCCACGTGTCCGATGCGAGGTAATGTGGGCCAGTAGCTCACATTTAAGCCAATCTGTGGTCGAATAAGGCCCAAAGAGCCAGGACCAATTAAGCGGATGCCATTGTTTTGACAGAATTCAGCGGTTTTACGGCGCCAGAGGCGATCTGAAGTGAGTTCATCTTCTCCAGGGGTAATGAGAACGTTCTGGATATCAAGAGAAGCACACTGGCGCAAAATCTGTTGAACGGCGGATGTTGGTGTCGCAATGACAACGAGATCAACTTTCTCGGGCAATTCCGAAAGCTTTGCCCAACACGGCGTGAGCCCAATGTATTTGTATTTGGGATTCACGGGATAAGCCTGAAGAATTCTGTGCGAATTCATCACGCCATTCCAAATGAGTGTTCCACGACTGCCCTTGCGGTCACTTGCGCCTACAACAGCCACAGAACGGGGAATGAAAGCGCTTTTCAGAGGGTGAGAAAAAACCATTGCAAAAACGTATTTTTATCCATATGTGAGAATCCTTAAGTTTAGTGCAGAAGAAGGCGAATTTCGATACTCAAATGTCGTATGATGCGAAAAGAAACATTTCACTTGAAACGCACCCATGGCTAAAGAAAAACCCGTTGCACCCCCAAAACACTGGCTTCGTAGCGACGACACTGTTGTCGCTTGCACAGAAAAAGTCAAAGTGCTTGAGGAAAACTGGAACGAAATTCGCACAATGCTTCAAGAAGCGTTAGACGATGCTGTGCTTATGGGTTGCTCGGAAGCGCGCGTTAAAGGCGAGTTCATTCGCCTTATCAATGGCTTGTCGAGCCAATACGAAGATGCGGTTAAAGCGAAAGCGCTGGATAAGAAAACGGATTCCTAAGTTATCCTGAGGAATCCGCTCAACGTCTTTAAGGCGCTACTTTTTCTTTGTCGCTTTCTTCGGCGCGACTGCTTTAGAGGCCGTTTTCTTTACAGCAGATTTTTTCGCTGGCGCCTCTTTCGTTGCTGCCTTTTTTGACGCACTTGCTTTCGTGGTTTTTGCCGTTACTGCGGGATTTGCTTTGGCTGCGGCCTTCTTCTTTGCTTCAGCTTCGGCTTTAGCCGCTGCCTTTTTCTCGGCCTTTAGCTTCTTTTCTAAAGCCTTGCGTTCAGCGGCGGCTTTCTTTTCTTCCTGACGGCGTGCGGCGGCCTCTTTTTTGGCAAGCGCCGCGGCTTTGCGGGCTTCTTGCGCGGCCTTACGAGCGGCTAATGCTGCAGCCTTTTGAGCAGCACGCCGTTCAGCGGCTTCAGCCTTAGCTTGCGCTTTAGCAGCAGCCTTCGCGGCGGCGATTTTCTTAACAATCGTTTTTTCTGGCTTTGTGGGTTTTAAGATTTTTTTCAAAGCCGCAGCGTGGCGCTCAGCTTCTTCGCGAGCGGCTTCTTCAGCGGCTTCTTCTTCTGCCGTGCGCATCGAAATGCGTACAACGGGAGGAGCTACAGCGGCTTCTTCTTCTTTCACGCCCCAGAGCTCAAGTAGCTCTTTTTGATCGGGCGCGGAGCCCCTTTCACGGCGAGCAACAACGCTAGCGCGAACAAGCTTCTCGATATCAGGAAGCGGAAGACGGTTTAAGTCAGAAAAGTTAATGAGACTATGCTTGGCGTCAAATCCTGCAATGGTGCCAAGGAAAGGTTTTGCGGCTTCTGTTTCGGCTACAAAAAGAGTCAGCAACTTGTCTCTGGATTCAAGAGCAAAAAGCGGGCCACCATTGAGCTCATAGAAAACGAGTCCGAAGCGTTTACTTTCGCGTACGCCACGTGCAGCGCGGCGGATGAGACTAGCAACACGCGCCATTGCGACACGCCGATCTGGCGGTAAGCCTTGCAAAAAAACACCCAGGACCGATGCACCAACCATTGTAGGGAACCTCCTGACAACAAATAAGGTCAGTTAACCTCTAAGAAATAACGGATTTAACCTGTTAATTTTACAGGAAAAAGAGCAATCTTGAAAGTTTAATTTCAGAGCAAGATGGAAAAAAGAGCTAGTTAAAAACAGTGTCAAGCCAAACTGCTTCTCTCAGTAAACTCTTAGCTTGCAAGTGATCATCGTCTTTGTACCACTTAAGCAGATTGCATTTCTCTCCTGGACAGATATATCCCGTCGGATCAATAAACTCTGCGTAGGCACTAAGGCCTTTGAGAACAACTTCGTTACCTCGCTTCCAACGGTCTGATTTTGGATACGGTACGATTATTTGGTCGACGTTACGCCAACGTGGTACGTGGCGTAGCGGATCTGTATCGCCTTGATGACCATTAAAGGCCTCTGTCCAAGGGTAATCGAGAAGAACATAGAGTTTTAAATCTGGCCTCCGTTTAAGAGCTTCGCGAAAATCTCTCATGCTTTTTTCCAACTCTTTATTGGAGTATCGAGCCCATTGTTGTGTGATGACAAGTTTTTTGATGCGCTTATCTTCAATCAATTTATAAAAGGCGGCGGCATCTTTCTTTGAGGCTTCTTTGGAAAAAATAAGTCTTGCAGCTCGACACACGAAGCCAATGGGGGTATGGGTTTTGTTAGCGAGAAATTCGGCTCGTTCGTAGTACTGAGCCATGTGCGAATCCCCTGCGAAAAGAATCGTAGGAAAGTCTTCGGGCGTTGGCGTCGGAATGCGCACTCCTTCGAATTGAAAGCTTTTGGCGTGGCTATATCCGTCCCATTCTCCCACAGCCCGCACCTCCCGCACCTTTTGGATAGCTGTCGTGAAAGAGGAGAACTTCGGTGTGCGATGCGGATACCAATTCCGATGCTCTACGGCAAGGCCAAGCCCCATCTCCGCGACCAAAAGCAATAAAAGACCAATTGCGACGACGTGCGACCAACATTTGCAACGACGGGCAGGCTCCTCAACATAGAAA
>CAVAQL010000012.1:0-18627 GCA_963590825.1 Bacteroides caccae
ACCGTAACGCGCTAAGTTTGCGCCAATCTTTTTGGCGTAATCCGTAAGGGTCCGCGGTGCCGTGCGATCTGTGACAATGGCAGGAACGCCTGCTCGATAAATGCACGCTTTCTCGTAAGCGATGGCTTCGCGCGTTGTTCCCAAATACGCCGTGTGATCGATTCCTAAGGCACAAACGATGCCACAACTTGTGTCAATCGCATTCATCGCATCCAAACGCCCACCAAGGCCAATTTCAAGGATGACAGCATCCAAGTGGCTCTGACTAAAAAGATAAAGAATTGCGAGCCCTGTGAATTCAAAGTACGTCAAATGCATATCGCCACGTGCCTTTTGAACCACGCAAAAGGCTTCGCATAAATCGGCATCGCTCACTTCTTTTCCACAGATAAGTGCTCGTTCATTAAAGCGAATCAAGTGTGGCGACGTGTGCATGCCAACGCGGTAGTTGGCGTTACGCAAAATCGCTTCAAGCATCGCACAGGTGCTTCCCTTTCCGTTCGTACCTGCAACGGTAAAAACGGGGCACTCAAAATGAATATTGAGCCGCGCAATCATCTCTTTCATACGCGACAAGCCCAAATCAATCGGCTTATGGCTGATTGATTCGATATAGCAAAGCCACTCATTTAAATTCTTAGGAGTGGGAGGATTCGAGCACACAGGCATGGACTAAAGCACCAAACGAACAAAGAACTGACCGAGCTCTAAAAATGGTCGGATAAAAAACGAGGTCATCCCCGAGACAATTAAAACAAGCATGATGGGCAATCCATAGCGCTCAAGATGCGAGTAGGCCTCAGCCCAGCGCCAAGGAAGTAATCCAGCAACAATCCTTCCCCCATCAAGCGGAAGGATGGGAATGAGGTTAAAGGCCATCAAGACGAGATTGACACTGATACCTGCTGAGGCAAATTGAGCTGCTGCCGATAAGACGCTGTAGTTATCCGTCAGTGTAAAAACAAGGCGCAATAGGAGAGCCCACAAAATCGCTTGGATTAGATTGCTTAAGGGACCTGCGAGAGCAACCCAAATCATGTCGGTTTTTGGGTTTTTTAGGCGAGAAAAATTCACTGGCACTGGTTTTGCCCAGCCAAAAAGAATGCCTCCCATCCCCGTGAGCACGCTCGAGAGAAGAAGTAACCCAGGAACAAGAAGAGTTCCCACGGGGTCAATGTGGCGCAAAGGATTTAAGCTCAAACGCCCCATCCAAGTGGCGGTATTGTCACCAAAGAATTTAGCCGCATAGGCGTGCGAAGCCTCATGCAAAGTGATAGCCAAAATCGCAGGAATCGCGTAAATCGCAAGTGTGGAAATGATGTTTGCCATAGATCGCGTAGTCTAGCAAAAGAGACAAACATCGAATCACAAAACTCCAAGAAAATCGTAAGAAAAAAATTCCCCCGCTTCAAGTGAGAAACGGAGGAATTGCTACTTTTCCTAAGCAATGTGGCCAAATCGACCACATTGTTTAATCGTACGATTAGATCATGCCAGCCGCCACGAAGCCGAGCGCGACGCTAAAGACAATCGCGAGAACACCCGGGATGAAGAAGGCGTGGTTAAAGACGTACTTACCGATGCGGGTCGTACCCGTGTCGTCCATCTGGACTGCGCCGAGCAATGTCGGGTATGTCGGGAGAACGAACAAGGCGCTAACAGCGGCGAAGCAAGCAACGAGCATGTAGCTGTCGCCAGGGTTCGCAGCGGTGATGCCGAGGGCCGCAACGATAGAAGGCGTGATGGCCTTCGCTGTAGCAGCCTGAGAGTACAGGAGCATAGCAGCAAGGAAGAACACCACAGCGAGAAGAGCCGGATACTGAGAAACGGACGAGGCAGCGAGAGACTTAATTTCAGCAACGTGGCCAGAAACGAATGTATCGCCGAGCCAAGCAACGCCGAGCACGCACACGCAAGCAACCATACCGCTCTTGAAGACTGAGCAATCAGCAATCTTGCCAACCTTGATGCCGCAGGTCATCGTAATCGCCGTACCGATTGTGAGCATGATGCCCATAATGGCCGCGTCGCGCGGAACGATAACAGGCTTAATAAGGCCAACCGCTGGAGAAATCGCGGACGCATAGAGAACGACGACGATAACGCCAAGAAGGAAGATAGCAACAGAGCGCTTCGCAAAGGGCTTTAATTCCTTAACGACTTCACCCTTCGGGGGTTCAATCAAACCAGCAGCGAGACGTTCTTGATAGACGGGGTCATTTTCCAACTTCATATCGGAGATGAGCGTCATAATGAAGGCTGTAATCATGCAGCCAGCGAACGTTGTGACCAACCACACGCCGAGCAATGTCGGGTAACTCCAGCCGAAGCCCTCGAGCACGCCGCTCATATAGATAACGGCCGCGGAAACCGGAGACGCTGTAATAGCAATCTGGCTCGAAACGACAGCGATTGAAAGCGGAACCACTGGCTTAATGTGCTGTTCTTTTGCAACTTCAACGATAACCGGAATCATCGAGAAGGCGGTGTGACCCGTACCAGCGAAAATCGTCAAAATGTATGTGACGGTCGGCGCGAGGTAATTGATGTTTTTCGGATTGCTACGAAGAATATGTTCGGCAATCTGAACGAGATAGTCAAGACCACCAGCGAGCTGCATTGCGGAAATTGCCGCGATCACAGACGCAATGATCAAGATCACATCCCATGGAATCGAACCCGGCTTCATGCCAAGGCAGATACCTAAGACGAGAACGCCCAAACCACCGGCGTAACCAATACCGATACCGCCAAGACGCACACCCAAGAAGATAGCGCCTAACAGCACGATAATCTGAAGAATCAACATAATATCCATAACCCCTCCAGGTTTCGGTTAGTTATTGTTGTATAAAGAGCCTCCGAGCCTTTGACCCGTGGTCAGCATGCTTTCTTCTTACGCGACTGACCAGGCTTACTATCTTCGAGCGTCAAATCTAGAAAAGACGTGACGCCCGAAAATTCCTTACCTAATTACTGCACAAACTTCGGAGCAATCAGGTTCTGCAAGTTAAATGTCTTATCCCATTCTTCTTGCGTGAGTAACTTACGTTCTTCGACAACGACCTGGTGTAAGGACTTGCCTGTGTGGTAGCAGTGATGCGCCATCTCAGAGCAAACCTTGTAGCCCAAGTGCGGCTTCAAGAGCGTGACGATACCGCAGGAGTTCATCACCATCTGAGCCGTGCGATCGGCGTTGGCTGTAACACCGTCAACGCACTTGGTGCGTAACGCGTTGCAGGCATTGGAGATGACCTTCATCGACATGAAGAGCGCGAATGTAATCACGGGTTCCATGACGTTCAATTCGAGCTGACCAGCGGAGGCCGCGAGCATGACGGTTGTGTCAAGACCGATAGCGAGGAAGCAACTCTGATTGGTGACTTCCGGGATAACCGGGTTGACCTTGCCGGGCATAATCGAAGAACCAGGCTGCAACTGCGGCAGATTGATTTCAGACAAGCCGCAACGAGGGCCAGAGGCCAACAAGCGCATATCGTTGCAAACCTTTGTCAACTTAACGGCAAGGCTCTTAATCGCGGAGCTAATCGCAACATAGCCACCGCAGTCGCTCGTTGCAGCAATCAAATCGTCGCTATTCTTGAAGTCAATGCCTGTTAATTCGGCAAGTTTCTTCACAGCAAGAGCCGGATAATCCGGATGCGCTGTCACGCATGTACCAATCGCTGTTGCGCCAAGGTTAACAACCTTCAAGTGTTCCTGAGCTTCACGAATTGTCTTTAATTCATCAGCAATGGTGAATCCCCAGCCATGGAATTCCTGGCCAAGTGTCATCGGAACCGCATCTTGTAAGTGCGTACGACCCATCTTCAAGACGCCCTTGAATTCTTCGGCTTTCTTGTAGTAGGCATCGACCAAGTCTTCAACGGCCTTGAGCATCACATTGCTGCGAAGTAAGAGTGCCAAGTGAAGCGCTGTCGGGTATGTATCGTTTGTGGACTGACCGAAGTTAGCGTGATCGTTCGGGCTAACGAGTTTGTAGTCGCCCTTAACAGAACCCAGGTGTTCTGCTGCGAGGTTGCAGATGACTTCGTTGCAGTTCATGTTTGTGGAGGTACCAGCGCCACCCTGAAGCCAATCGGTGACAAACTGATCGCGATACTTACCAGCAATCAACTGATCGCATGCCCAGCAAAGAGCATCCGCGACGTTTGCAGGGATAGTGCCGAGTTCCTTGTTAGCAAGTGCTGCTGCCTTCTTAACATAGCCATAGGCGATAACGAAGAAGGGTTCCTGGCTCATGGGCATTTCCGTGATATGGAAATTATCACGACCACGGCTTGTTTGAACGCCATAGTAGCAATCATCAGCAATCTCACGATCACCAAGGAAATCGTTTTCGATACGAGACATAGTGTCATTACTCCTGTTATAAAAGGGCGATGTGCCCTTGAAAAAAACCAATTGGCAACCAAACGGTTGTCCCCCTAGTTTCCTCCATTGTTTCAAGCCTCTTCTCTTCGAATTTTTCCGGTTTTGACCTAAGTTATTTCTCAGGAAGACGCCCTAGGGAATTTATCTTAATTTCTAAGACATTCACCTTAGTTTTTATTACTCGCGAGCATAGCACAAACAAAAAAAGAAAACCCACGATTTAAAAGTTATACCCTGTTAGATAAGGAAATAATTTTTTGCGTAAAACCACTAGAGAAGAAAAGCAGTCGCCACAAGGAAAGAAGGCGTAAAAAATACGGGTTAAGGAATCAAAAATTTGGTGGGATTTCGTGGGAAGGGTCTCGTTACATGTCGATTTCTTGCGAGGCTCCGCCTAAACAAAACGACGGGAGTTATCCCGTCGTCTTGAGTTCTTTACAGTACGAATTTACAAAACTTTTCGTTTTGCCGATTAGGAGGCCTTGGCGACCTTAATCGGGATTGCCTTCTTCGGTGTGGGAAGAACTTTATCGTAGTTCTTGATACCCTGTTCGGCCATCTTGCGACGAATGAACGCAATCTGCGTCTTCAAGGGCAATTCCTTCGGGCAGAAGTCGTGGCAAGCCAAAAGTGACATGCAACCGAAAACGCCAGAATCGTCACCGATAACTTCGTAGAAGTCCGCATCGTTACGTGTATCGCGCGGATCCAAGCGGAAGCGAGCAATCTTATTGATCGCAACGCCACCGGCGAAATCTGGGCGAATACGCACTGTGCCGCAACCTGCGATACAGCAACCGCATTCAACGCAACGGTCAAGAAGATAAATATCTTCAGCCAACTGCGGATCCATCGGTTCTTCCTTCTTACGAAGGTCGATGTCTTCGGTCTTCATGTGCACCCAGGTCTGCATGCGTTCACTCATGTTACGCATCCATTTACCTGTGTTCACAGACAAGTCACCGATTAACTCGAAAGCCGGAAGCGGCGCGAGTGTAAATTCAGCAGGCAAGTCACGCGTTAATGTACGGCAGGCCAAACCCGGCTTACCGTTAATCATCATCGCGCAAGAGCCGCAAATACCCGCACGGCAAACGAAGTCAAACTGCAAGGACGGATCTTGTTTGTCGCGCAATTCGTTTAACGCGATAAACAGTGTCATCGAGTCAGCTTCTTCCAATTCGAACGTCTGCATATGAGGCACGCTCATCGGATCAGCCGGGTTGTAGCGCAGGATGCTGATCTTAAGCAAACGGTGCTGCTTTTTCACTTGTGTACTCATGTGTCAGCTCCTTAATTATTCCAACGGTTCATCGATACGTTCGTTGCGACCCTGCAAGCGCTTGGGCAAGAGGCTGTGGAACGGCATAATCGCATCCTGAATGGCATAGCGATCGGCGCCTTCGGCTTCCATCTTCGCACGCAAGGCATCAATTTCAGCCTGACGCTTCGGTGTTTCGGGGTTATCGATGTAGTTCTTAGCACCGTAACCACGCCATCCGGGTGGAAGTTCCATCTTGCTGATATCCAAGTTCTCGTAAGAGAGTGTGGGCAAGGTGTCGTTTTCGTTCTTCCATGTGGCGATGGTGCGCTTTAACCAGTGCTTATCATCGCGAACTGGGAAGTCTTCACGGAAGTGAGCGCCACGGCTTTCTTTACGTGTGGAAGCACCCAAGGCCATGCAAAGAGCGACTTTGAGCATCTTGCGTGTGCGATAGGCGTATGTCAATTCCGCATTGGCACCGGGTTGATCCTTGACAGGAACTTGGTAGGTCTTCTTTAAGAGATCTTCCAATTCGCTCACAGCACTTTCCATATCTTCACCACGACGGAAGATGCCAATCTTGCTTGTCATGATTTCCTGCATACGGGTGCGAATCTTCGCAGCGTCTTCGTTGCCAGTATTCAAAAGGAACCCGTCGAGCTCGGCCTGAACCTTCGCGGCAGAGTCGTAAATCAACGATGTGGGAATGTCGATACCGTTTTCGGGTTTCTCGCAGAAGTCTGCAATGAATTCGCCGACAATCATACCTGCGACAACGGTTTCAGCAACGGAGTTGCCGCCCAAACGGTTAAAGCCGTGCATATCCCAGCAAGAGGCTTCACCAGCAGCGAAAAGGCCCTTTAATGTACGGGATTCGCCCGTGTAGTTCGTGCGCACGCCACCCATGGTGTAGTGCTGCGCCGGACGCACCGGAATCCATTCCTTCGTCGGGTCAACACCCAAGAAGTAATGGCAGATTTCGTAAACTTCACGCAAGTTGTGCTTGATGTGATGTTCGCCAAGAAGCGTGATATCGAGCCAAAGGTGTTCACCGAAACGACCCTTAACGCCCTTACCCTGAGCGATACGCTCTTCCATACGACGGCTCACGACGTCGCGGCTAGCGAGTTCTTTCTTCTCGGGTTCAACGTCAGGCATGAAGCGGTGGCCATCGCAGTCGCGCAAAAGTCCGCCGTCACCACGGCAACCTTCCGTGACGAGAATGCCCGCTGGGAAAATACCCGTCGGGTGGAACTGAATGGCTTCCATGTTGCCCAATGTCGCAACACCCGTTTCGAGAGCAAGAGCAGCGCCCGTGCCTTCGCAAATCTGAGCGTTCGTTGTCACGCGGAAAAGCTTGCCAGCGCCGCCTGTGGCAATCGCTGTGGCTTTGGCAACGTAGGCGAGAAGTTCGCCGTTGATTAAGTTGCGAACAATCGCACCATAGCAACGCTTGCCATCGTGAATCAACGACAAGGCTTCAACACGTTCAACAACAGGAACGTGCTCAGCGATAATGCGGTCGCTAACGGCGTTAAGCATGGCGTGACCTGTGCCGTCGGAGACGAAGCACGTACGCCACTTCTTCGTACCACCGAAGTCGCGCTGACCGATTAAACCAGCGGCTTCCTTACGTTCGGTAATCGTCACCTTTTCGCCATTGATAATGACTTGACGATCGCCCGGTGTGATACGGCTCCAGGGAACGCCCCAAGCAGCGAGTTCGCGCACGGCCTTCGGGCTCGTATTCACGAACATACGCACGACGTCCTGATCGGCACCCCAGTCGGAACCGCGAACCGTGTCAGCAAAGTGAATATCTTCGTTGTCTCCCAAACCTTTAATCACGTTGGCGAGAGAAGCTTGCATACCACCCTGAGCCGCTTTCGAGTGTGAACGCTTCGGCGGCACGAGCGAGAGAACGATAGCGTCATGGCCACGGCGCTTAGCAGCAACTGCCGTACGCAAGCCAGCAAGACCACCACCGATCACCAGCACGTCTGTGTAGATAATCTTCATTTAATGGACTCCTTGATCCGGATGGACCCGCAAAGAATTTCGTGTTAAAAAATTCACTGCAGTAGGTAATACTTGTCTATTTTTGTTGTATAGACCTATATCGAGCTTACACAACAATTGCCTCACGTTTTACGGTAAGGCAAGTTAGGCTCAACGGGTAAGCCGACAAGCGCTTTTCTCATTGGCTTTACAAATGAGAAAAGCGTGCCTGAAATTGCCCGCAACTAACAGCGCTATTCTACAACCAAAAAGTCGGAAATTTAAAGAGAAATTTCGCGCGAAAAACAAAAGATTTCTTAGTTTTTCACTCAGGAATTATCGCGAAAAAGCAAGCTTCAGTTTCTTTTATTCTCAATGCATTTTCTTTTATGTTTCCCGTATTCGCCCCTTCTCATATCCTCCCTTTGGGGGAGGTAAGAGCGTTTTCCCTCCTCCAAACGGCGAATACTGAGAATGCCAAACCAAGCCATTTTCGAAGAAACCACCAAAACTATTCTCTATCGAAATAAAGACTCCGATAGAATGTGTCATCACTTCTCATGGAAACTTTTCGCAATGGCCGAAAAAAAGGGACTTCAAAAGGGAGCGAAACTTCCCCCGCTAAAAGAGCGCTTAAAGCACTTAGGCCTTGTCAACGACTGGGACTATGTGTTGCATTTGCCGATGCGCTATGAGGATGAGACAGCGATTACGCCACTCAGTAAAGCAAAAGTTGGCGAAAAAGTTCAAATCGAAGTCACCGTCGAGAGTTCCGAAGTGCGCTTTGCGCGTAGCCCCCAACTTGTCGCAACTGCCACGGATTCAAGCGGATGGGAAATCACAATTCGCTTTTTGCACTATTACCCAAGCACACGCGCGACATTCACCCCTGGGGCCAAACTGCGTCTTTATGGAGTACTGCGTACCGACTATCGCGGAAACCTTGAAATGGTGCATCCGAGCGTGAAACGTGCGACAAATGATCTTCCGAAAACGTTAACGCCCGTCTATCCAGCAGGAGAATCGATCACGCAGCCCTGGCTGCGAAAAAGAATTGCACGTGCCCTGCAGGATGTGACAATCACAGATCCAATACCGAGCGCGTGGCTTAACGATTGGAAGTTGCCGACTCTAGCCTACGCCCTAAAAAGATTGCATCGCCCAGAGCCAGGAGCGAACTTAGAGGCGCTTGAAAACCGCACTTCACCCGAATGGAGGCGCCTGAAATTCGATGAATTCTTAGCCCAACAGATTTCTCTTCGGTTTGATAGGGAAAAGAAAAAAGAACTTAAATCCGAAGCCATACGCGTCAAAGAAGACGGCCTTGCTGACGCGCTGCTCTTTGACCTCCCCTACGTCTTAACGCAGGCGCAAAAACGCGTTGTCATGGAAATTCAGCGAGACCTTTCGCGCACGAGACCCATGAATCGACTCTTACAGGGCGATGTCGGCTCAGGAAAGACCATTGTTGCGACATTGGCCGCTCTCTACGCAATTGACTCAGGCTTTCAAGTGGCCTTGATGGCACCCACAGAACTCCTAGCCGAACAGCATTTTCGTAAAGTCACCAAGCTCTTAAGCGCCCTAAAGGTACGAATTGCGTGGCTCTCAGGATCGCTTAAAGCAAAAGAAAAAACCGCTGTTCGTAAAGCGATTGCCGCAGGAGACTATGACCTTGTTATCGGCACACATGCGCTAATTTCTGAAAACGTCACCTTTAAAAATCTCGCCCTTGCCATCATCGATGAGCAACATCGCTTTGGTGTCGAGCAACGATTGCGTTTGCTTACTGCGAAAGAAAAAGCAAAAACACCGCATCTTTTGATGCTTTCCGCAACCCCGATTCCCCGCACATTAGCGATGAGTTATCTATCCGATATTGATGTCTCCGTGATCGATGAACTTCCGCCAGGGAGAACGCCAATTAAAACGAAGTTGGTCAATCTATCGCACATAACGGATGTCGCTAAAGTCGTCAATGAAGAGGCGCTTTGCCACACACAAACCTACTGGGTCTGCCCTTTAATTGAAGAAAGTGAATCACTGGATTTATCGGCCGCTGTGATGCGCTACGAATGGCTAAAAAAACAGTATCCGAATCTCAAAATTGGATTGCTGCATAGTGCGCTAAGCGCCGATGAAAAACAAAGCGTGATGAAAAGCTTTGTAGCAGGTGAGCTCGATACGCTTGTGGCGACAACTGTCATCGAAGTGGGAGTCGATGTTGCAAAGGCCAATCTGATGGTCATTGAACACGCCGAACGCTTTGGCCTAGCGCAACTGCATCAACTGCGAGGTCGCGTGGGTCGTGGCACCGACGCAGGATATTGCATCCTTTTATTTTCTCCGGACTTAAGTGAAACGGCTAAGGCGCGACTGCGCGCAATTCGCAACACAACGGATGGTTTTGCCATTGCGCAGGAGGATTTACGCCTTAGGGGCCCGGGCGAATTTTTAGGCGCGCGCCAATCTGGAGCGCCCCTATTAAAGTACGCCAATCCCACTGAGGACTTGGACTTATTGGAAAAAGCGCGCGACGCGGCTGCCTGGTTAATCGAGCATCATCCTAAGCTTGCGCGCGAGCACGCTCGCCACTGGTATGAAAGCCGTGAAGGTTATTTGAAAGCATAAATAGGGAAACGCTATGACACTGACAGAATTGCGTTACATTATCGCCATTGCGCAAACCAAACATTTCGGGCAAGCCGCTGAGCTTTGCCACGTCTCTCAACCCTCACTATCGGTTGCCGTAAAAAAACTCGAAACAGAGCTTGGCGTCAAGCTTTTTGAGCGTAAGAGTTCTGCGATTATGGCCACCCCCTTAGGCCACAGCATCATCGAACAAGCGCAACGTGTCTTAGAAGAGGCGGACAAAATTATGCGTTGCGTTGAGATTGGGAAAGACCCCTTATCTGGGCCCCTTAATCTTGGCGTGATTTTCTCAATTGCTCCCTTTTTAATTCCGAATCTCGTTTCTGGGATTTTGAAAACAGCCCCTTCAATGCCCTTGATGCTTTCGGAAGCGAAAACGGCTGAATTAATCGAAGAACTTAAAACCGGTCAAATCGATGCGGCAATCATGGCGCTTCCTGTTGATGAACCAACGCTAAGCGTTGTCCCTCTTTATCGAGAAGAGTTTTTGGCGTGTGTGCCTGTGCATCACCCGTTAGCGCAAAAAGAAACCGTAAGCAAACTCGAGATTCGCAACGAACCGCTCTTACTTTTGGGCTCAGGGCATTGCTTGCGTGATCAAATTTTGCATTTCTGCTTTGATTCGTCTCGAAACGAACCGCAGCCTGTGAAGCCATCGACAGGGACCTCACTTGAGACGATTGTCTATATGGTCGCACAAGGTTTGGGCTCTACACTGCTTCCGGCAAGCGCATATCCCTACTACGAGAAAAACACGATGTTGCGCTTTATTCCGTTTACACGCGTTTCGGTCCCCCGCAGAACTGTGGCTCTCGTTTGGCGTAAGACCTTCCCGAGACTACAAGCAATCGCGGCTCTTTATAGGACCATCGAGAGTTTGACGCTTTACGGCTGTGAACCGATTCACCTAACGAGTGGCAGTAATCCTGAACTCGAATTTCTTTTCGAAGAGCAAAAAGCGCAATGAAAAAAGACATTGACTTGCGCTTTACGCTTCCAACGGAGGCAAAAAGCTCGCCCGTTCTCGATCGACTCGCAGGAAAAGTCGCCCCTAGCGCGCCCTCAAAGCAATCGATCAATCAAATGGCGCGAGAAGCAGCGCTCGGTAACGCTCAGGCGCAGTATGAACTCGCGAAAGCGCTGACAAGCGGATTGCCACTTGCGAGCGAAAACCGCGAAGCTGTGAAGTGGCTAAAAAAGGCCGCCGAAAAAGAGCATGCCCAAAGTGAACATCTTTTGGCAATTTTGATTGCTCGAGCGCAAGGCGTAAGAGCCAATCCCACTTTAGCGCATTCGCTATTTCGAAAAGCCGCGACCGTCGGATACGCTCCTGCTCAATACGACTTAGCGCGAAGTCTCGTTTGGGGATTTGGTTGTCAGATAAATGCGCAAGAAGCGCTCACTTGGTTTCGCTTGGCTGCCGCTCAAGGACACGCCCTAAGCCAAAAAGAAAGCGCCCTCGCCTACCTTGAAGGCCGAGGCTGTCACGTGGATTTAAGGCAAGCGACCTCGTACTTGAGAAAAGCTGTTTTAAGCGGCATGACCGAATCGGCTCGTCAATTAGGTGAGCTCTACCTACGAGAAGACAATCCCGCAAGAAACGAAGGCGAAGCGATTCGTTGGATTTCAGAAGCCGCGCGCAATAAAGACGCCAAAGCCCAATATCTTTTGGCCCTCTTTTATCAATCAGGACGCATCCCTGAGCCTCGAGCCGATACGGGGCTCGATTGGGCTATACGTTCAGCTCAAGCCGGATTTATCGCTGCCTTTTTCTTGGTCGCAAAAATCGTAGAGAAAAAAGCGACTTATGCGGCCAAAATAAAGTCCTATGCGCTATTGCTACGTGCTTTGAAGGTCTCGAAAGAAAGAAGCAATGAAGACGAAGGTAAGGAATGTGCACTGCGCCTCAAAGAGCTCGAATTCACGCTGGCGAGCTCAGAAATCGAAAAGGCCAAAGCGCTTGCAGCAAGTAGCGCGAGCGTTGCTGAAATTGTCAAAAATGAAATGGACAAACCCGCCTAGGGCGCCTTAGGATTCAGAGTCTTTTTGCTCCTGAGGCTTACAAAGCGGAATCTTCACAGTAACCGTAAGACCATGGGGGACTGTTGTCGAAAGCGCCACTGATCCTGAACAACGACGCACGACGCGATCGACAATCGCAAGGCCTAAACCTGTCCCTGCCGTACCGCCTCGAGCCGCGTCACCTCGCTCAAAAGGCCGCATTAAGCGAGCCGCTTGCCGCATATCGAGTCCCGTGCCACTGTCGCTTACAACAAGTTGCGCCGACTTATTGTCTTCACTGTGACTTAGCGTAATCGATAAATCTAAGACACCGTCTTCGCTTTTACCATAGCGTAGCGCGTTGGTAATCAAGTTTTGCACGACACGCGACAGTTCGATGGCATGTCCCATAACCCAAACATCGGGCGAAATCGAAACACGAAGCCGCACGCCTGGATCAATATCAAGACGCGCAATGTGAATGGCTTCTGAAACAATCTTACTAAAGTCAAGAGCAGAAAGCGGCAAATTGTCGCGCCTTGCGTAATCCATAAACTGATTGACGATACGCTCCATTTGCTCTAAGTCGCTTACCATCGCTTCGTGCGTTTCTTTAGGTAAGTCAGCCAATTCGGTTTCAAGGCGAAGTCGTGTAATGGGCGTGCGCAAATCGTGCGAAACGCCAGCGATTAAAACCTCGCGATCTTTTTCCATGCGCGTGATATCTTGGACCATGCGATTAAAACTCGAATTGACCTCTCGAAGTTCTTCGGGTCCACTATCTTCGGGTAGCGATTTAGGCATTCTGCCGCGACCGAATTCGCGCGCATTAATCGAAAGTTGATTCAGTGGCGCTGTCAGGCGACTTGTAATCAGAATGGCGCACAAAATACTGGCGATAAAAGCGGCCAGGGCCCACCATAGCCACGTTTTTCCGTACGGAGGATCCAAAATCGTCGCATTGGTTCTTAACCAATAAGCATCGCCATCGATGGAAAAAGAAACCCAAAGACCTGGCTCATCATTGACACGTTCGGCAAGAATCGTGTCTTGCCCTAATGCATCGCGCACAGTTTCAACAATGTCGCCAATCAAATTCGCGTCTTGCGTCAGTGGCACAACATGGTCGTCAGGTTCTTTTGTGAGGATGCGCAGTCCCTCACGATTGGCAAGAACCAGCAACAAATCAGGTCGGTACACTGGATCGGCTGAAATTAACGCATAGCGCGTTAGGTTGGCCATTGAGATAATTTGCTGCGCTGTCGCACGCACATAGGGCGTTTCATTGAGCACGCGAAAACTTTGAAGCCATCCCATCACACAAAAGATGATGAGAAACATCAAAAGAATGAAGGTGCGCCAAAATAGGTTGGGCGTACGATTAAGCGCAGAACTCATCGCGACTCAAGCCCTATTCTTTCTTGGCCTCGGGTTCGGGATCGTCGTCAGGGATAAACACATATCCCAAGCCCCAAACGGTCTGCAAGTACCGTGGCTTGGATGGGTCGACCTCAATTAACTTACGAAGGCGGCTCACCTGCACATCAAGCGAGCGATCAAAGGCCTCGTATTCGCGGCCGCGGGCCATTTCCATTAACTTCTCACGCGAAAGCGGCATACGAGCGTGACGCGCAAAAGCCTTCATCACAGAAAATTCGCCCGTGGTAAGCGTCACAGCCTTACCATCTTTACGCAACTCACGACGACCGAGATCGAGCTCAAAGTGACCAAAACGAACAATCTCATTGTCTTTTGTGGGAGCTCCTGGCTGATCGGCCTCGGGGCGACGCCGCAAAACGGCATGCACGCGTGCAAGCAACTCGCGTGGATTAAAGGGCTTGGGTAGATAATCATCGGCCCCCAATTCAAGGCCGACAATGCGATCGACGTCTTCGCCGCGAGCCGTTAACATGATAATCGGCGTCGTGTCTTTGGCAGCACGCAAACGGCGAAGAATCTGTAAACCGTCTTCGCCAGGCATCATCAAATCGAGAATTAACACATCAAAGCGTTCGCGCATCCAAATACGATTCATACTTTGGCCGCCATCGGCAACTGTCACAGAAAAATCATTTTCTCCCAAGTACCGACGCAATAAATCACGCAAACGTGGGTCGTCATCGACCACGAGAACCTTCGGGTTACGCGCTAATTCAGCCATAGCAAATTTCTCCAAATCGAGCCAAAAGGAAAGCTGTTACATTTACTGTTTGGATTGTGCGCTCTTTTCAAAAATCCGTGTGCGCCCACAAATTCTAGTTACAATTTTTTTAACCTTGTGCACCCCAAATAAATCTGTATCTCCTAGACTATGCCTAACTTAAAATCCTAAAGTGCAAGGGAATGGGGATTTGAGGATGACAAAGAGGTCTTTTAAGAAACTATTTTTGCTATTGCCTATTGCTGTCGCATCTGCCGCAGCCGTTGCGCAACCGCCCGTACTTATCCACGAAGAACTCTTCTTTCAAGACGATAGCTTCTTTTGGGATCAGATGAGTAGCACACAGCGTGCCGCTCTTTGGCCCATTTTGACGCAGGAGCAGCAACTCGCACGTTGGCGTTTTATGGATAAAGCAGAACGCCACGCCCTGCGTGAAAGCCTACGACCCTACGGTGGCTTTAAATTTCGCACGCACTTAATCGGATTAACATCGCCAACGCAGGTCTCAGCCCCAAGGCAAATGACTGTTGAAGAGCTTTCGATGTTACGCCGTCAGGTGCATCGCGTTTCTGTTGAGTTGCGTTCTGGCGTTCCTTTTGAATGCGCAGATCCCCGTAACTGTCCGAGTATTTTGGTTCGTTACGGCGAAAACCGCTAAGTAAAGAAAGTAAACGCTATTCGAGGGACCTTTTGGGTCCCTCGTTTCGTTTTGGAGGTCTCCCACAGCCTAAGGATTAGAAAAATCGGCTCCCGCTTTCTTCGCTTTGGCTAAGTCTCCAGCAAGAACATAGGTGATGCCATCGGCGCAAATCATCGCACGCAATGCCTCGTTGACTTCCTGAACGGTAAGGCGACGAAGCCTTTCTTCGTAGGCTTTACTTTCTAAGAAGTCTTTGTCCTTAAGCATGTAGGTTAACCAACTGCTGGCCAAATAGGCATCTTGTGAGCGATTAACCGCCCGGTACTGCAAGAGTCCTGTCACTGCCTCCTCAACCTCTTTTTTGGTAAAGCCTTTATCAAGAGCACGTTGGATTTCATCTTTCATACTCTTTTCGGCTTTCGCAAGGTTCTGCGGAGCAACGATGGCAAATCCAACCCAAGAAGCGCGGTCTCCGAAGGCGGGAAGAATGGCCTGGCTATAAACGCTATAACTTAAGCCCTCCTTTTGGCGCAATCGGTTAATCAGTCGATTCGAAATCGATGTGCCACCACCCAAAATCCAATTGGCCACTTCGTAGGCAGGAGAGGCCTCAGTAAAGAGATTTCCCTTAAAGTCAATGCGCGCAAAGATTGCTGCATTTTCTTTTTGCGGTGTATCAATCACGATGCGCTTAGCCGCAACGGGTTTAAATTGCGACTCGTAGTGGATGTAGGCGTTGGCTTTACCCTGTGACTTCTTCTTTCCAAGCGTCTTTTCTAGGGTAGCTCGAAGGGCTTTTGCATCAAAGTCTCCGACAATGGCAATTGCACCGTTTTCCGTAGAAAACACATCGTGATACCAATCATAGGCTGCTTTCCTGTCCACTGTTTTCAGAGTCTTAAGGGTTTCCTCTGTTGTTAGAGGATTGCGAGGATCACCCTCTGGATATGTTCGAAAGTGACGGCGCATTGCGTCGCGCGCCAAAACAATCGGGTCATCACTCTTACCCTCGAGCGCTGTACTCAGTTGCTTTAGGGCATGCGTCAATTCCTTTTCTGGATACGTGCTTGTTGTTTCAAGCTGCGTCATGAAATTGAGTGCGTCTTCAAGCGTCTCACGGGTGCAGGTAAAGGAAAATACGTCGCCCTGAACCTTAAGTTGGGTTAACTTATTGGCGATATCGGTCTTAGTTAATCCGGCGGCTCCCCTTAAAAGCATCGAGCCCAAAAGACGATCTAAGGGAGCTTTTCCGCTTGAAGCTTTCAAATTTCCATACCGGAAATCTGTCATCACGGTAACCGTACGACTACGCGTCTTTTTGGGCAGCATCGCGACAGAAACGCCACCGACAGAAAACCGCTCAGTCCTTTTCACAATGTTTTCTTGGTCTACATCGAAGGCCTCTGCCACGTCACCTTCGGCTTTAAATTGAACACCTGAAAGGACACTTACGAGTGTTGGCGTTTGCATGGCGGGTGCGCGCTTAACCTCGCTATCGGGGATAAAAAGCCCGACAACACGATTGTCACGAACAAAATAGGTTTGCGCAGCCTTATTGATTTCGGCTTCGCTTAATGCTGCCATCCGGTCGCGCGCCACAAAAAATAAGCGCCAGTCGCCCAAAGCGATGTAGTCTGAGAGGTCAACAGCAAATTCTTCGGGGTCGCTTAGCGCACGCTCAAAATCGGTGGCATTTTCCGTTTTCACGAGTTCAAGTTCTTTTTGCGTGACAGGCGCTTGGGTAAATTCATTTTCGAGCACATCGACCATCTTCGCTTTAACGCGCTCGATATCATCACCTTTTTTTACCATCGCTCCAAAGAGAACGAAACCCGGGTCTTTCGTTGACATTGACCAACCAAAGATTTGACTAGCGAGTCCCGTTTCCACTAAGGCCTTATAAAGTCTTCCACGTGGCGCATCAGAAAGAATTTCAACGGCAGCATCCACGGCGCTCGCATCTTTGGCTAACGCCGAAGGCACACGGTAAGCAACCGCCGCCATCTGCATTTCGCCTGGGCGGCGAATTTCAAAATAGCGAGGCCCATCAGCGACGGGTTCTACTGTCCACTCTTTAGGTAAAACACGGGTGGGCTTGGGGATCTTTCCAAATGTTTCCTGAATCCATCCGAGAACCTTTTCGCTATCAAAACGCCCCGAAACCGTTAAAACAGCATTGTCGGGCTGATACCACTTTTGGTAGAAAGCTCGAATGTTTTCGATGGGAACATTTTCAATGTCGCTTCGAGCGCCGATTGTGGAATGCGCATAGTTGTGCCAATCGAAAATCACAGACTGCATGCGCTTAAGCATCACGCGAGTCGGTTTATTTTCTCCCATCTCGTATTCGTTACGCACAACAGTCATTTCGGTATCTAAGTCGCTTTTGGCAATCTTCGAGTTGACCATCGCATCGGCACTCCAACCGAGAGCCCAGCGCATATTGTCTTCGGTTGCTGTGAAACTGACAAAGTAATTCGTGCGATCGAGCCACGTCGTTCCGTTCATACGAAAGCCGCGTCGAGCGAATTCTTTTGTTGGGTCTGGATAGTTTTTGCTTCCCTTAAACATCAAGTGTTCAAGTAAATGTGCCATCCCTGTTTCGCCATAATTTTCATGGCGAGAACCAACGAGATACGTTGTATTGACTGTGGCCGTTGGTTTACTTAAGTCCTCGAAAAGGACAACGCGTAAGCCATTGGAAAGCACATAACTCGAAATTCCTTCAACAGTGTTCACGGGTTCAAGACCAGCGTTAGCAGCAAAGGAGGTACACGTTGCAAGCGTCATGATGAAATATTTAAAACGTTTAAAAAGCATAAGAGAAGATTCCGATGTATACACCAAATCCCTGAAAAACAACAAGGGGTTTTGATTGTATCGCCTCATTGGGGCTCAAAAAGGCAATCTTTCGGAAAGAAACAAAGAGACGCGTTTTTTAACAAATCTCTTCCTTACGAGGCTAAATCCATAGGATCTGTCATGAAAAACGTCTCAAGCGGCAATCCCGCATCCCCCACAATCAAAGAGCAATCGGGATGGAATCTTTCGGAAAAGTTTTCGAGCCCTTTTGAACGTTTTTCGCCATTGCTTTTCACTTCGATGGCGATGACTTTTCCTTCCATTTTTAAAATAAAGTCAACCTCGTCGTTACCATCACGCCAATACATCACATCAAAGTGCTGACGAAATCCTTGGCTAACGAGATAGGCGCCAACGGCTGACTCAACGCAGTGTCCCCAGAGATCCGGCCTTCTACGAATCGCGTCGAAACTCTCAGGGCAAAACGCCGCACACAGAGCGTTATTCCACACCAGAAATTTCGGAATGCTCGCACGACCTCGAGCGCAATCGTTTGAAAATTTCGGAAGAACCCCCAAAAGGCCGGCTTCATTTGTTTTATCAAGATAACTTGAAACCGTCGCGGTGTTGCCTTTGCCCTGAAGTTCTCCTAAAAGCTTTGTTAAGGAGAGAATTCGACCCGAGTAACGAATGTCTAATTCCAAGGTTCAACGC
>CAVAQL010000013.1:0-18425 GCA_963590825.1 Bacteroides caccae
CCTTCGCACTTGCCCGGAGTGTCTCTATATCTGAGGCATCTGTCTGGCCATTGATTAATAGGCTCTGGCGTCTATTTAAAGTCGGGTTCATGTCGTAGGCAGGAGAAAGGGTCCAGCCTTTTGCCGTGAGGAGGAAACCGTGATTTCTAAAATGGTCATCGGTATTTCCGATTGCAACGTTAAAGAGCACTCGCCTAAAAAGTTCTTCGAGGTTTTTTTCAACGCAGGAAGAGTTCTCAAGAATCGCATCGACGATATCCAAGTAGCCGTGTCCAGTGCAAGCTCCATCGCCGTCGCTTAGACCGAGCAGAGTCATCGACGAGGCAAAGTGAATCCTCTTTTTCCCATTGCGATCGAATCGCTTTACAAGAAAGATATGATGTCTGTTCTCGAGCGTAAGTCGTTTCGATTCCGCAACTTCAATGCCCGCTGCACGTGCCATCCTGTAGGCAAACTCCTCCCACGCACCAACGTCGTATGTATCGTTGACGGAGGGGAATTTCGCAATCCACAAATTTCCATCTGTGTCGATGACGTTAGCTTTCGGACGTGCGCCCCCTAAAGAAGAACCCGGTTCAAGTAACTGGCGCAACCATTTTTCTTTTGGGAGCGTGTTCTTGAGTTCACTTTTTTCGATTTCTGCTGCTGCATGCGCAAGCTCTCGCAAGCTTGTAAGGGGAGGAATGGCAAGGGAAGCCTCTTCGTTTAAGAAGGGACCATCGGGGCTGTATCTAAAACGAAGCGCTCCGATGCGTGAAAAATCATCAATTCGGCAGAGTTGATCGAATGCACTCAAAGACCGTGGTTGTCGATTCTCTTTTTGTGCATCAAGCTCTTTACGACGCATTAACAGCAGATGCCCCCAACAGTCAGGCAATACATCCGACAGAAATCCAAAGTTCTCTTTACTGCTCAAAAGATACCGTCGGCAAGCAAGAGGATCCAAATCCGCAGAGAGCCGTAAATTTGGATGAAGCCTAAGCCACTCGCAATCAAATTCGAAGGCGTATTTTGCAGCGCCACGTATGCGTCCGCAGTAAAGCCTTCCAACCAACGTTGGCGCTTCTGTCCAATCGCAATCCAAGTAGACAAATAGATTTTGAGATGGGGCCACCATGGCATTTACTTTGAAGAGGCTCTTTTTCTGAGTTTCATATCTTGAAGGTCTCGTCCTAACTTATCATCTCGAGCAATGAGGTCAATGTCGTCAGTCAGTTGCAGGGCATTCAGAACTCGCAAGTACGCCCCCATCGAAACAGTCGGGTCGCCTTTTTCAACTTTGCCAGCTGTCGCACGAGAACATTGAGCGCGGTCAGCGACAAGTTCCAACGATAAGTTTCTGCGAAGACGTGCCATCCGAATTTGCTCTCCGACAGCGTGCAGCTTCGCATTGAGTTTTCTTGTTAGTAGTGTTGAACAGGTTGCTTTTGTCATTAATGTCAAATATAACTTACGAGAATTTGAATAATGTTTATTTTATTGTACATTAGAAAACTTTGTTCGGGAGTGGATATTCCCAGTTTTTCAGAAAAAAGGCAATCTAGCCAATGAACTTAAACTCTAAAACCCAGCTAAACGGCGATATTGAGCCATCACGTTTTTCTTTAAGCGTAAGCGGCAGAGTTCATCAACAACGTCGAATTTAGAGGAGATTTGTCCTCTTTCCATAGCAAAAGTTTCATCAAAGAACTCCCTTATATTGCAAAGGTGATTTGCTCTAGGACACTCGTTAATAACAAAGTTCCATTCGTGGAAAAATTGGACGGCTTCGTTTGTTAGGAAAACACCGTCGGAATCTTTCTTTCTTGAAGAGGGTAAGAAAGCAGGAATGCCAAACGAGGCTGCTTCAACGGGAACTTGACCAATGCCTGCAACAAAAAGATAGTCGGAGGCGTGTTCTTTTAGGAAGCTGAGGGTGTCAATTGCCCCGATAAAAGAAGTGGAAGGAATCTTTTCCTTCTTGAGTGCTCTCGTCCAATGCCTAGAAACTGGGAGTGGACAGGCAATTTCGAAACTTATCCCGTTTTCTTTGCAGACTTTTATGAATCGAAGCAAGGAAGGAACTTTACTTTTGTCAGAGCGTCCAATATAAAGCGCCTTCCTTTGAGAGCTGTAATGCCAAAGAGGATTGCAACTTTCAATCCAATTGGGAACGCGTGAAAAGAAGCCATCCCATGTTCGCTGCGAGGAAAGGCGATAGTGAAACTGCGAGTAGAAAGCTCGATTACTCCGTTTGGGTTCTCGCGCGAGGTTGTGCATAAAGCAACCGATACGACATCGTCTCTTTACAGCTTTTAGGTCGATATCGTAAGCGTAGCGCTCCTTCTTAAATTGGAATTCAACGAGATCGATGTGCTCGCGAGCGACAAGCTCGATAAAGTCTTCTGCAAAGTGAGGAGCGTGAAAGTTCATACGCAAAACGGCGAATTCCTGATTTAATGGCGCGTATTGAGATGATTGCGTAAGAACAATGGGAACAATCGGAAGGCCATCTTTTGTTTGCTCTTTTTTCAAATGGCGAAGCTGAGAATGAAGGCGCCTTTCCGTACCACCCGTGGTATCGAGTGAATCCACAACATAAAGAATCCGAAAGCCTTTATTGGGTAGAGCGCGAAGGATGCTTTCATTTCGAGAGTAAAGAGCCGCATTCTCAATATCGGCTAGCTTAAAAACACTCGGAAGGTTGCGAACAAAGATGCGATGTGTTCCGAAAAAGAAATGCTCACGAGTCCTTGTGCGTTGTAATGTGAGAAGCGGGAATCCAAAGATCTCAAGACGAAACACGAAGCCGTAGAACCCTTGACGTGTGATGCGAAGCATGGCTTGAATCCTAGGAAAAAAGAGTTAAGTCGAAGCGTTTGGTGAATTCGAGAAGAATCTACCCAAACACATCATACGGGCTTTCTGATTCTTCTAAGCAACGAACGTCAAATTTTTCTTGCAATCTTTTTTTAAACCCTTTATATTTCGCATCTTCTTAGGCACGTAGCTCAGCTGGTTAGAGCATCACGTTGACATCGTGGGGGTCGTTGGTTCGAGTCCAATCGTGCCTACCAAGGCAATTTCTTGGAGATGCAATGATTTTTTTCAGTTGTCAGTTCTTGCGAACAACAACAACCCGATTCCGCTAATGGGGCCGGGCAGGTGGATTTTATGAATTGAGAGTGCGGCCAAAGGGTCGCATTTTTTTTGATTTTTATTTTTGATGGGGATGGGCAGTCCCGGGGAGAAAAAAAGAATGATTACCGTTACGTTGCCCGATGGTTCTAAGCGCGAATTTGATGCGCCTGTTACAGTTAAACAAATCGCCGAGAGTATCGGGGCGGGCCTTGCGAAGGCTGCTTTGATTGGTAAGGTCAATGGAAAGCTCGTTGATTTGAGCACAGTTGTTGGTGCTGATGCCACAGTTTCGATTGTGACAGGGAAAGACCCCGAAGGCGTCGATGTCATTCGTCACTCCACAAGTCACTTGATGGCTCAGGCCGTAAAAGAGCTCTTCCCGAGCGCTGAAGTTACGATTGGACCCTCCATCGAAAACGGCTTTTACTATGACTTTAAGTTCGAACGCCCCTTTACTTTGGATGACTTAAAAGCCATCGAAGAGAAGATGGCAGAACTTGTGAAAAAGGACATCCCCTTAGAGCGCATTGAAATGCCGCGTGATGAGGCTGTCGCTTACTTTAAGGGAATTGGCGAACACTACAAGGCTGAGATTATCGAGTCGATTCCAGCAGGGGAAACGATTTCTCTTTACCGTCAGGGAGACTTCACCGATTTATGCCGCGGCCCACACGTGCCAAGCACGGGAAAACTCAAGGTCTTTAAGTTGATGAAGGTCGCGGGTGCCTATTGGCGTGGTGACAGCAAAAACGAAATGCTCCAGCGTATTTACGGCACTGCTTGGGCCACAAAGGACGCGCAAGACGCCTATCTTAAGATGCTTGAAGAAGCCGAAAAGCGCGACCATCGCCGCTTAGGTAAAGAACTCGATTTGTTCCACTTACAAGACGAAGCGCCAGGCATGATTTTCTGGCACGCCAAGGGCTGGGCCATTTGGCAGGTCGTTGAGCAGTACATGCGTAAGATTTATCAAGACAATGGCTACATGGAAGTGAAGGCCCCGCAGCTTCTTGACCGTTCTCTTTGGGAACGTTCGGGTCACTGGGCCAAGTATCGCTCCAACATGTTTACTACCGAATCCGAAAACCGCTACTACGCCTTAAAGCCGATGAACTGCCCGGGCCACATCCAGCTCTTTAATTCGGACTTAAGAAGTTATCGCGATTTGCCGATGCGTTTTGGTGAATTCGGTCAGTGCCACAGAAATGAACCGAGTGGTTCTTTGCACGGCTTAATGCGTGTGCGTGGCTTTACGCAAGACGATGGTCACATCTTCTGCTCGGAAGATCAGATTCTTTCCGAGTGCGTCAATTACACACGACTCGTGCGTGATGTGTATAAGACCTTTGGCTTTACGGACATTAGCTACAAGATTGCAACAAGACCAGAAATGCGCATCGGTGAAGATGCTGCATGGGATAAGGCAGAAGCCGCGTTAATGGAAAGCTTAAAAGCGTGCGATGTACCATTCGATATCCTTCCTGGTGAAGGCGCTTTCTATGGCCCGAAGATTGAATACCACTTAAAGGACTGCTTGGGTCGCTCTTGGCAGTGCGGTACGATTCAAGTCGACTTCCAGATGCCAGGTCGCTTAGGCGCTGAGTATGTCGCTGAAGACAATACCCGCAAGGTCCCCGTGATGCTTCACCGCGCTATCTTAGGTTCTTTGGAGCGCTGGATTGGTATGTTAATTGAGCATTATGCGGGTGCTATGCCCGTGTGGCTTAGCCCAATTCAGGTCGCAGTGGCCTCCATTACCGATGCACAAATCGAGTATGCGCACGAGGTTGTCGCCGCGATGAAACAAGCGGGATTGCGTGTTTCTGAGGATTTGCGTGGTGAAAAAATCAACTATAAAATCCGAGAACTTAGCCTACAAAAGCTTCCTTTGATTGTTGTGGTCGGTGAGAAGGAAAAGACCGACAGAACCGTCAGTGTCCGCGCTCGCGGTGGGAAGAATTTGGGCGTTATGGCGCTTGATGACTTTATTGCTAAGGTCGTTGAACTCAATAAAAACCGAGTCAACGTTGATCCTTGGCATGAATAAGAAGGTCGTTTAAGCGATTGGATTGTTTGTTTTTAGGGAGTAACTGTCATAGCTCAAGAACGTACACACCGGATCAATCGTGAGATCCGGGTTCCTCAGGTTCGTTTAACTGGGGTCGATGGGGCGCAGATCGGCATTGTTTCGACTGCGGAAGCACTAAGAATGGCTGCGGATGCCGACGTCGACCTCGTTGAGGTTGCTCCGAATGCAGTTCCTCCGGTTTGCCGCTTGATGGATTACGGCAAGTTCCGGTATCAGGAACAAAAGCGCGCGCAGGAAATTAAGGCCAAGCAAAAGGTCGTACAGGTCAAGGAAGTGAAATTCCGTCCGGCAACAGACGAAAATGACTTTCAGACCAAACTGCGCGCGGTTAAGCGCTTTTTGGCCGACGGCGATAAAGCGAAGATTACGTTGCGTTATCGTGGTCGCGAAATGGCCCATCAAGATATCGGTATGCAGGTTGTCAATCGCTTAAGAGAAGAACTTGCTGACATTGCTCAAATCGAGCAAATGCCCAAGCTTGAAGGTCGCCAAATGGTGATGGTTTTGGCCCCGCGCTCAAAAAAGAAAGCGGCCGCTGCCAAGCCCGCAGTCGTCGAAACACCTGCTTCGTAAGTAAAGAAACGCTTGATTTTCCCCGCATCGCGTATGCGGGGATTTCGTATGCGCGCTGAGCGAAGGAAAACGGAAAGATTCAACAGGACTTCGTAGAGTGTTATTCGCGGGAAGGCTCAACAGTGCGTGGCATCGAAAGACTAGGTTTTAGTACCTAGTAAAAAGACGCAGGTCGGTTTTTTTCGAAATCTCCAAATATAAACAAAAAGTGTAGCAAATTTTTGTTACATTTCAAGTTTTCTAAAGCGAACATTTCTCTAAAAGCAAAAACTCTCCGAGGAAAACCCCCGAGGCTTGAGTGTCTGTTAGACAATAGGTTCGATTTCCTCGGCCGAGGAAATTCTTCATTATTCCTAAGGAGAAATGCATGCAGAAAAAAACGTTAGTTAAATGCACAGTTGCCGCCTTGGCATGCGCATTTGCCGCCTCGTATGTGAGCGCTGCTCCACACATTGGTAAAGAATATCGTTTAAAGCAAGTCGTGCAGGTTGACGGCCGTCAGGGCATTGCCGCTGATAAAGATTACTTCTATGTTTCCGATACACGTGGTCTTTATAAGTATGACCGCAATTGGAAGCTCGTAAAAAAACGCGTCCAAACCAAGAGCGACGGTCTTTTCCCACATCCCGAATTGGCCAACCACTTTGGCGATATCGACGTGCATGATGGCAAGATCTACACGGGCAATGAACACTTCAACCTCGGCCGTGGCGAGAACATCTGCGTTTCCATTTATGACGCGAACACATTAAAGTGGATTGAAGACATTCCTTGGTCGGCTGAGTCCGGACAGGTCGAAGTCTCTGGTGTTGCCGTTGACCGCGAACGTAACCTCATTTGGTTATCCGACTGGGTCGATAGCCGCTATGTGTATGCCTATAGCCTTGAAACCAAGAAGTACTACACCAAGGTCCAGTGCCGTCCAGAACCGTACTGGTGCCAGGGTATCTTCATTGCCGACGGCAAGATGATTCTTTCGGCCGATGACGGTGAATCCACCTATCACATCGCCGATAACCTTTACATCATGGATATCACAGGCGTTCCCTATACTGGCTTAAAGCAAGGTACGGAACCTGTTAAAGATACGCCGTGGTCGGTTAAGACCGATGCCAAGGGTAAGGTCGTTACACGCACGGGTTTGATCGCCGCAGGAGCCGCTGCTGGTAAGGTTAAGCACTTCCGCGAAATGACCGATTTCCGCCGTGCTGGCGAAATCGAAGGCGTTTGCATTGACCCAGTGACACAAGATCTTCTCGTCTTGAATAACCGTGGTACGCAAATCATTCTTGGTATGAGCCAGGGCCCATTCAAGGATGAAGGCTACGATAAGGAAATCCACGAAGTCTATATTTACGAGAAAATCAAGTAAGACTCGTGATTTAATCCTTCATAAAGGTTAGTTGACGCGGCGAATCCCTTTTCGGGAAACGCCGCATTTTCGTGAAAAGGGGGCGAAAGGAAAGAATTTTCTTGAATTTTTTTAGAAATTCTTTTTTGCTCGGGATATAATCTCTCGCTTTCAGAGTTCGAGAACTTTAAGCGCAATGCTTAAAGTGAGAACAGAAAAGAAGTCGGGGCGGGCTTATGAGAAGATCACGAATGCAACCGTGACGCCTAGAGTTCCGATAAATTAAGAAGGAAACGGCAAAATGCCGAAGATGAAGACCAAGAAGGCCGCGAGCAAGCGCTTTAAGGTGCGCTCGGGCGGCTCCATCAAACGTGCGCATGCAACCAAGCGCCACATCCTCACTCACCGTACGACTAAGAACAAGCGTCACCTTCGTGGAATGTTGACCATTCACGAATCCGACAGCAAGTCCATCCATCGTATGTTGCCTTACGCGTAAAGAAAGGGAGGAAAAAGAATGCCTCGAGTTAAACGTGGTGTGACGGCTCGCGCTCGTCATAAGAAGATTCTTGCCCTAGCCAAGGGCTATCGTTTGCGTCGCAATAATGTGTTCCGTGTCGCCAAACAGGCCGTGATGCGTGCTGGTCAGTACGCCTATCGTGACCGTCGCGATAAGAAGCACGTGTTCCGTCGCCTCTGGATTGCGCGTATCAACGCAGCAACCCGTTCGAACGGCTTAACCTATAGCCGCTTTATGAATGGATTAAAGAAGGCGAACATCGCACTCGATCGCAAAGTGTTGGCGGATATGGCTGTGTTTGACAAGAACGGATTTGCTGCTCTTGTCGCCCAGGCCAAAGCCGCGCTCGGCTAGAGTAAACGGCTCGTAACTTTCAGAGACTTATGTGGCGCTAGAGCCACGTCGGTTCTCTTACGAAAAGGGTTTCGGCACAAGTACGCAATTGATGCGTCTTGCCCCGAGCCCTTTTTGATTATTCGGCCCTTCTTTAGTTGAAGAATTGAACTATTTTTGGATTCGCATGGGTTGATATATGCAAGAACTCCAGGAACTCATTGAGTCGGCAAAAGCCGATTTCGCTGCCGCAGAGCAACCTGCTGCGTTAGAAGACGCCAAGGCACGCTATATCGGTAAAAGCGGGTCAGTGACACTGTTAATGAAAGAGCTCGGGAAACTTCCCGTTCAAGAGCGTCGCACTCGCGGTCAAGAAATCAATGCGGCTAAGGCCGCGATTGAAGCCGCGTTAAACGAACGCCGTGAAGCGCTTTCTGCTGCGAAGCTTGAAAAGCGACTCGCCGCTGAAGCCGTTGACGTGACGCTCCCCGGTCGCAT
Organism: Bacteroides caccae; assembly: GCA_963590825.1. Taxonomy (GTDB): domain Bacteria; phylum Pseudomonadota; class Gammaproteobacteria; order Burkholderiales; family Burkholderiaceae_F; genus Duodenibacillus. Next base: position 8,485 of record CAVAQL010000013.1, read on the forward strand.
TAAAGCCAAAGGCGCGTTGCACCCCGTGATGCGCACATGGATTCGGATTGAGGAAATTTTCCGCTCCATTGGATTTGATGTTGCCGATGGCCCCGAAATTGAAAGTGACTGGTTTAGTTTTACAGCGCTCAATAACCCGCCGAATCACCCAGCGCGGTCGATGCAAGATACGTTCTATGTTGACCGCAAGGATTCAACAGGATTGCAACTGCCGCTTCGCCCGCATACCTCACCGATGCAGGTGCGTTATTCACGCACGCATACGCCTCCGATTAAAGTGATTGCTCCAGGCCGCACGTATCGCGTCGATAGCGATGCGACCCACTCACCGATGTTTCATCAGGTCGAAGGCGTGTGGATGGATGAAAACATTTCCTTTACCGATTTAAAGGGCGTGTATTCAGAGTTTTTGCGTCGTTTCTTTGAAACCGATGATTTGATTGTGCGGTTTCGTCCGAGCTATTTCCCATTTACCGAGCCTTCGGTTGAAGTGGACATGGCCTTTACAACGGGGCCCAAGAAAGGGCGCTGGCTCGAGATTTCTGGCGCAGGCGAAGTTCACCCCACAGTTGTGCGTAACTATGGGTTAGACCCCGAACGCTACATTGGCTTTGCCTTTGGTTCAGGCTTGGAGCGCCTAACGATGCTTCGCTATGGAATTGACGACTTACGTCTTTTCTTTGAAGGCGATTTACGGTTTCTCTCTCAGTTTAGCTAGGAATTTTTGGGGATTTCACGATGTTATTTTCTGAAGAGTGGTTACGCCACTACATCAATCCAGATCTCACAAGCGAAGAGTTAACTGAGGCGCTCACGATGGCAGGGCTCGAAGTTGAAGAGGCCACAACCATTGCGCCACCTTTTACGGGTGTTGTTGTCGGGAAGGTTTTGACTTGTGTCGATCACGCCAATTCCGATCACCTGCACGTGTGTACGGTCGATGTTGGTGAAGCAGAGCCCTTACAAATTGTTTGTGGGGCGCCCAATGCGGCAGCAGGAATCAAAGTGCCGTGTGCGAAGATTGGCGCCAAGCTTCCTGGCGACTTTGTGATTAAGAAAGCGAAGATGCGCGGAGTCGAAAGCTTTGGCATGCTTTGCTCGGCACGCGAATTAGGTGTTTCCGAAGATCACTCGGGGCTGTGGATTCTCGATGAGAATGCTCCTGTTGGCGAAGATATTCGCAAAGTCGAACGATTGGATGAAAAACGCATTGAAATTAAGTTAACGCCCAATCGCGGCGATGCGTTGTCTGTCATTGGCGTGGCGCGCGATTTGCGAGCCATTACGGGCGCTCCTTTAACGCAGCCTGACATGAGCCCAGTTCCCGCAACCTGCAGTTGCGTAAAGCCAGTGCATATTGAGGCGCCAGAATTGTGTGGCCGCTTTACGGGGCGTGTCATCCGTAATCTAAATCCGCAGGCGAAGACTCCCACATGGATGAAAGAGCGTCTTGAGAGATCGGGTCAACGGTCAATTTCTGCTTTGGTCGATATCTCCAACTACTTGATGCTTGAAGTGGGTCGCCCAACGCACTTTTATGACCTTGATAAGTTAACGGGCGACATTACGATTCGTTGGGCGAAAAAAGGTGAGCCTCTTGAACTCCTAAATGGAGTAAAGCCAGAGCTCGACGACTACTACGGCGTCGTTGCCGATGAAAAGGGCGCTTTAGGTCTCGGCGGCATCATGGGTGGAGCCCACTGTTCAATTAGTGATACGACGACAGATCTTTTTATTGAAGCTGCGTTCTGGTTCCCGGAAAAGATTCAGGGTCGTTGCCGGCGCTTAAATTTCTCAACAGATGCTGCTCATCGCTATGAGCGTGGTGTGGACTTCGGTAACCACATTGAACACGTTGAGTATGCGACACGACTCGTGCTCGAAATCTGCGGCACAGCAGAAACAAAGATTGGTCCTGTTGACGATCAGATTGTCAATTTGCCAAAGCGCTCTGTTGTGAGAATGCGGCCCGACCGTTGCCGCAAGGTTGTCGGCGTTGATATCCCTGATGCGTTTATGGCTGAAGCCTTTACGAGGCTCGGCTTTGAATTTACGCGCGAGGGAGCGGACTTCCTTGTGAAAGCTCCGACCTATCGCTTTGATATCGAAATCGAAGAAGACTTAATCGAAGAAGTCGCTCGTCTTTATGGCTACGAGAAGCTGCCTGATCGTGAGCCTTTGGCTCGCGCGACGATGCTTAGCCAAAAAGAGGGTCTCAGAACCAATCACGACTTGCGTTATGCCTTGGTCGACTGCGGCTATCAAGAGTTGATTAACTTTAGTTTCGTTGAAGAAGCGTGGGAAGAAGATTTCGCAGGAAATAAGAAGCCGATTCGCCTCTTAAATCCGATTGCAAGTCAACTCTCGGTGATGCGCACACAGATTATCGGTAGCCTCGTTTCCATCTTGCGCTATAACTTAAATCGCAAAGCGCAAGAGGTTCGCATCTTTGAGTTGGGTCGCGTCTTTTATCCCGATGAGACTGTTGAGGATGGCCCTTGGACAGTGAAGGGTGTAAGACAACCCCTACACATTGCCGCTCTAGCCTATGGCGACGCGCACGGCCTTCAGTGGGGTGAAGCGACTCGTGATGTGGACTTCTTTGACGTAAAGGGTGACCTCGAGCGCTTACTTTTCCCACTTAAGGCAACGTTTGCCCCGGTGCGCCACCCAGCGTTGCACCCAGGGCGCGCGGCGCAAGTCGTTTTAAATGGGAAAGAAATTGGCTTTGTCGGAGAGCTTCATCCGAAACTTTGCCAAAAGTATGCATTACCGAAGGCGCCTGTTGTTTTTGAAGTCGATGTGGCGAGTATTCTCGAAACACCGATTCCATCTCCAGAAGCTATTTCGAAGTTCCAACCCATCGAGCGCGATTTCTCTTTGGTTGTTCCTTTGAAGGTAACCTACGAAGCCATTGAAGACGCCGTCTTAGCCTTAAAGAAGACGAAGGCTGGCGAAACAATCGAAGACTTTAAACTTTTTGACCTGTATCGACCCAAGGAGGAGCTCGAGCAAGGTGAAAAGAGCATGGCTTTCCGTTTGACACTTCTCGCCCGTGGCGAAAATGCCATCTCGGAACAAGAAGCCGAACACACGCAAAAGAAATTGCTGGAAGCTCTTTTTGCTTTAGGAATTAAGCTCAGAGCTTAAAAAGTCGATATTATTTTGAAATATATAACCGTTTCACGGAATAAAAAAATGGATAACAACAATACATTACTGACACCACAAAAGAACGTTCTCGACGGACTCGAGGACGCTAACTCAATTACCAAGATTACCTTTGTGGATGTCCTCTATGACCGTATGGGATTCTCTCGCTCCGAAGCGCAGGCCGTGGTTGATGCCATTTTCGATGAGATTTTGGCCGCATTGGTTAAGGGATGCGATGTGAAGCTTTCGAACTTTGGAACGTTCTGCACACATGATAAGAAAGCGCGTCCAGGACGTAATCCGAAAACTGGGCAGCCCTATGAAATCTCTGCGCGTCGCGTGGTGACATTTGTTCCCTCTCCTGTGATGCGTGATGCGGTTGCAAAGAGTAAGACTGCGACGAAAACTCGTTAATTAAAAGGGCTTCCTTGCCAGCAGGGTAGGGAAGCCAAACTTTCTTTTGAGGGCTCGGTCATGCAAACGGAAAACAACACAGCGAAGTATCCGTTGCAGCACGTGTGTGATACGTGTGAAGTGCCCGAGCACGTCCTCGTTTATTGGGCCGATTACTTTCCCGAACTCAAAGACACTTCAGGACACTTAAAAACGCTCTTTGCGGAGCGTGACCTCTATCTTGTCCAACGCATTAAGAAGTGTCTTTATTCTCGCTTTATGACTGTGCAAGAGGCGCGTCGCATCATCTCTGAGGAAGATAGCGTAAGCGCTATCCACCCAGAGGCGCCTCAAAGCGTAAGTTCTGCAAATCAAGAACAAGATATCCCTTCGATGCCTGTTGCTCCCGTCTTTGCAGCGAGCTTTGCTTGTGAAGCGCCAAAGGATAGTTTTTCTGAGCGCATCAGCGGCGGCTTAAAGCAACTCGAAGAAGTAATCACCGAGCAAAAAACGCGCTTTGAAGATAGCCTCACAAATCAGCGTGAAGAATTCTCTGCTGTAAAAAGCGAATGCGCTGCGCGGCTTTCGGATTTGACGAGTGCTCTTGATTGCGCCAAAGAAAAGAACGATCAATTACGCCGCTTAGTCGATCAAGCCATTAAGGACTTGGAAGCCCTGCGCGTGGATGCGTTTGGCGACAAGTAGGCCGTCCGAAATCGTTAAGAATCTCGCTATTTTTAGCCGTGTAAAGAAACCTTTTTTGTGCGAGAAAAATTACGTTTGAAAAATGTTTTCCTGCACGATAAAATGCGCACTCTGTGTCGGGGCGTAGCGCAGCCTGGTAGCGCACTTGCATGGGGTGCAAGGGGTCGCGAGTTCGAATCCCGCCGCCCCGACCAATCTACAAATACAAGGTGACGAAAGTTGCCTTATTTTTTGTTTCTTCTTCTACGCAAACCGCATAAATAAAGGCTTCTCAGTCGGTTACGTGTCTTGCCTTCTTCTCCTAGATATGAAAAACGTTTTTCACTTGAACGAGAAAGAATTGAATCGGTTTGTATCCGAGCCCAAAGAACAGGTAATGACTGAGAACTATGTTCGTGTCCTTGTTCAGGTTGATGCGCCCTATTTCAAAAAGGGTAGGAAATGGCGCGTGAGTTACAACGGACAACCCATTATGGTCACTGTGCTCGACGAGAAGTTTCTCGATCGAGTTGAGCGGAACGAGGAAACGTTTTGTACTGGGGATGTACTCGATTGCGAATTGACGATTAAGCAGGTTTTAAAAGACGGCAATATTGTGCCAATGTATGAATTAACGGAGGTGAAAGAGCATCGATTCTCTCCGTATCCGAACCCTCTTTTCTAGATGGTTTCCAAGACAAGACAGATTCCAAAACGAAATCCCGCAACCTCTTTCGCTGTTGCGGGACTTTAAGCACTGGAAAATTTCAAAGGGTTATTTCACAAGCCCATTTTCTTTAAGCCAGGAGCGTACACCGCTACTTCTGAGACTTACGGAACCGTAGGTTGTAAAGTGCGTTCCTAATTTGGCGTTTGGCAATAGCCTTTCGAAATCATCGCGTGTTTCCATTACGCCACCGCCGCCGTGCGTGTTGCACGTTAAAACAAGTTTCCCAGTGAGGTCGACGGACTTAATCCAAGACTCAAGAGGAGAGGCGATGTGATGCCACCACGTAGGAGAGGCTAGGACAATAACGTCGTATTTGGATAAGTCAATTGCTACGGGTTTAATGGGACGAAGGATTCCTTTTTCAATTTCTTCTTTCACAACATCGGTTGTTTCACGATAGGCCTTTGGGTAAGGGTCTACAGTATCAATTGAGAAAAGATCTGCACCAGTGGCGGCTTGAACGGCACGGGCTACACTTTCCGTGTTGCCTGTTCTTGTGTAATAGACAACAGCAATTTTCATAGGGTTGGTTTGAGCAAAAGAAAAAGACATAGTTTTCACCATCAGTGTGGGTGCAATGAGAAGAGCACCAAGACTTTTAAAGAAAAGACGCTTATTCATCGTGTTATTCCTTTAAGTTTTTTGATTCCGATTTTCCTTAGTGAGATAAGAGGCTTTCAACAAGTTCGCCTTCGTTTTTCCCGACATGTAACTTCAGTGTTTCTGCCAGTTCCTTAAGAGCTTTTATGCTCACGCCAGCGTTTTGCGCAATCTGTAAATGTGAACCCAGTTGCGCGGGAGCGGGAAGAGCGGCAAGAACAGCGACGGTCACAATTTCACGCGTCGCATCGTCGAGAATCTCAGTTGAGAAGATGTCTCCAAAAAGATGCTCTTTAAGATAGGCATCAATGTCAGGGGCGAAGTCAAACAAGGCACCTTTCACAGGAGCGCCAACAAGACGTGTTTGCGTGGCAGTTCCGATTTCGTGAAGTTTTTCCGGCTTCGGTCGCGGGTTTGCTTTCGGGCCTTCGTTATCAGCGATGCCTGCGGCCTTTCTTTCGTTAATAAGACTTAGTAGTTCAGAAAGAGCGGTGAGACTTCTTGGGAAACCGCAATAGGCATAAAGCTGCACCAAAGCGTCGCGTAACTCGCTAATAGAAATCTTTGCATTAAGTGCATTAGTGAGAGCCGCGCGTAATGCCGAGGTGTTGCCTGTTGCCGTAAACGCTGCGACGAGAACAAAGTGTTGATTTCGAGGGCCTAGTGTGGCTACCGTTTTTTGGGCCTGATTGTTTGGTTGAGTTGCTGGTTTTGCCATAGAAATTCCTCCGAAATGCGCGAAAAGGAGCGCTCCTCCTAAACCCATTAAAAATTGCCTCTTGTGCATAGTCTTCCTTATTGGGATGAGCACACGCAACGTGCGCAGAAAGTGAGTTTTTGGGAACAGAGGAAATCTTAGGAAGACCCTTTAGGGCAGTCCATGCCGAGAAATGGACGATTTCTGCCTATTTCTCTTTTTCGGATTTAGAAGCTAAGAGAGGCTTTCTTCTTTGAAATGTCTTGATGAGGAGCGCAACCAAACGTGCGTTTGTATTCACGAGAAAATTGCGATGAACTCTTATAGCCCACAGCGTAGGCTGCGTAATCGACGTTCTTTCCTTCAATGAGCATTAAGCGTTCGGCTTCCTGCAAGCGAAGTCTTTTTTGAAACTGCAAAGGCGAAAGTGTGGTGAGCTCTTTAAAGTGTTTGTGAAATGCAGAAGCCGACATCCCAATGTGTTGGGCGAGTTGGGTTACGCTAAAGGGAGAAGAAAAGTGCGCACGAAGCCATTCAACGGATTTTGCAATGCGAGGAGCCGGCGTATTTCCTGAACAAAAGTGTCGCAGGCATTCGCCCTGCAAAGAGTTAAGCGCTAAGAAGTGAAGTTCTTTCAAAATAAGGGGCGCAAAGACGCTAATTCGGCTCGGTGTTTCTTCAAGACGAATGAGACGCAAAAAGGCCTCAAGAACTTCTTCTGAGGCGTCATCGGCCATCACGGGTGATACGTTTTGGGTAGAGAGGTTACTAGCGAGTTCAGGGGATGCCGTAAGAAGTTCAGTGAGAATTCGACGATCGAGTTCTATAGCGACGGCTAAAAAGGGGGATTCGTCGCTTGCCTCGCGGATTTCGTACACGCCAGGCATGTCGAGAGCAACAATCATAGTTTGCCCAGCGTGGTATTGAATTGTTGTACCGCCAATTTGAGCCTGTTTCATGCCCTGCAAAACAAGGACAAACATGGGTTGATATAGACAGGCGTTGCACTTTTGCGGCGCATTGGCGCGCGTATACGAAACAGACGGGATTGAACTAATCCGGTGTTCAGGGGCAGGCAGGAGATTTAGGAGTTCAGTTTTAAGCTCAGCGATTCGTTGATCCTTTTGTGTCATTGCGAGGACTCCCAAAACTTGGTGAATTTCCTTTGGAAAGTGTAATGAGCGAAAGACAGGTTGGGGCTAAGGCTTTACGAATTTTTTGTTTCTTTCCTTTTCTATTGTCTCAGGGCATTTGTCTGCCGTTTTTCTTTTGCGTAAATATTTTTCACAAATTCGCGCAAAGAAATCGAGCAAAGCGTCTTAAGCTAGATTACTATCCACAAGGAATAGGGAAGACCTATTTCAAAAGAAACTCAGGAAAAAATAATAAAGCGTGGACTTCTCCACGAAAAGGATAAAAGAACATGAGTAACATCCAAGCATCCAAAACCCAAAGCCTCCAAGATCCCTTTTTAAATACACTGAGAAAAGAACACGTTCCTGTCTCGGTTTACCTTGTTAATGGAATCAAACTTCAGGGACAGGTCATTGCTTTCGACCAATATGTCGTCATGTTGCGTAACACATTAACGCAGATGGTTTACAAGCACGCCATTAGCACCATTGTGCCGTCGCGTGCCGTTGACCTTGACTGCTCCTCGGAAGCCTAATTTGACCAAATTCCGTTACGACAGTGCTCGAGAGAAAACATTACCTCGAGCACTCCTAGTTTCTGTTGCCATCGGTCGTACCCCATTTTTTGATAAGGGCGAAGAAATAAGCGAGCTTGCTCGCTCGGATGCGCTCGAAGTTGTAGGACTCATTCAGGCCCGGCGAGATAAGCCCGATCCGGCGACACTTCTTGGTTCAGGAAAAGTCGAAGAAATTCGCGAGTTAGCCAAAACAACGCGGGCTGATGTTGTGATCTTTGACGCAACGCTGACGGCTGCGCAAGAGAGAAATCTTGCGAAAAGTCTTGAAGTTGGCGTGATGGATCGTACGGAACTTATTCTTTCGATTTTTGAGCGTCGTGCAAAAGGTGGCGAAGGAAAACTTCAAGTTGAGTTGGCTAAGCTCGTGCACCTATCAACAAGGCTTGTTCGAGGATGGACACACTTGGAGCGCCAAAGAGGCGGCCTAAGTAAAACTGGGGGTCCAGGGGAAAAGCAAATTGAATTGGACCGCCGACTGATTGCTTCGCGCGTCAAGCAACTCAAAGCGCAACTTAAGAAACTTGCGCGGCAACGCGATACCCGTCGGCAATCACGTTCTGAAGGTTCAACGCTTACCGTGAGCCTTGTCGGATACACGAACGCTGGGAAATCCACGCTCTTTAATGCGCTGACTCGCTCTGAGGTTTATGCGGCCAATCAGCTTTTCGCAACTTTGGATACAACAGCGCGTCGCTGTTGGATTGGCGAAAACGAATCGATTGTTTTAAGCGATACCGTGGGGTTTATCCGTGGGCTTCCTCATCAATTAATTGATGCCTTTAAATCAACACTTGAGGAAACAATTCAGGCCGATGTTCTTTTACATGTCGTCGATGCCTCAAACGCTAATCGTGAGGAGCAGATTGAATCGGTCAACGAAGTCTTAGAAGAAATCGGCGCCAACGAAATTCCTGTGATTACGGTTTTCAATAAGATTGATTTGTCGGGTCACGAAGCTTCTCTTGTTCGCGATGAAGAATCAGGAGCCGTGAAAGCGATTTTTTTAAGCGCCACTAAGGGCGAAGGGTTTGATTTCTTACGTTCAGCGCTTCTTGAGTATTGCAAAGAGAAGGAAAAGCGAGAAGCCGCTGCATATTCCCAGAGCAGAGAAGCCGAGCCGTTTTAATTGACGTTTTTTTTTCTTGCTCGATTCTGATTATATGGTTTGCAAAGGCAAGATTGTCACACGCTTGAGAATGTCAGGGGAAAGTTTTCGCAGTTGTTCGGTGATGTGTTTGCCGTAAATCGTTTGCGATAAGTTTGCAAGCCAGCGAATTTCGTTGGCAAAACTCGGATTCCCAAGAACCCACGTGCGACGGCGAAAGCGGTATTGCTTTGGCAACGGGGTCCATTTCACTGCATGAGCAAAAGTGCCGCCACTCAATAAGTTTGTTGCAGGCAAAAGTGTCCAGCCTCGAGCTTGTTCGATAAGACCGACCAAACAATAACTTGAACTTGTTTGAATTCTTGAACGAGGTCTGACGTTGACTGAGTGCAAAAATTGGTCAACAGTTTCCCTGTCTTGGCTTGCATTTGTGTAAGAGATATAGGGGTAGACGGTTGCTATGGCACGTAAGTCCTCGATGGTATGAAGCGCTGGAAGTGACGCGGCTCGAACAAAGAGAAACTCTTCTTCGAAAATCGGGATTCGCATCCATTGTGATTGTGTTAGCAGTCCCTCTGAGTAGATGCAAATATCCAAGCTGCCGTTTTTCAATTCCTCTGTGAGAATGGTATTAAGGTTTGAGTTCACGGAAAGTTGCGCGATTCGTTTATGAATCGCGCTCACAAGCCAAGGAGAAAGCGTTGCAGTCGCCGATTCGCTCAAACCAAGTCGTAAGCTCACTTGAGGCATATCGATATCGAGGTATTGCGTTTGCAGAGCCTTGAGGGCATCGATAATGGGCTGTCCTTCTGAAAGCAGTTTCTTTCCTGCAGGGGTTAGTTTCAGCGGTCTTTGATGGTGGTAAAAG
>CAVAQL010000014.1:0-17805 GCA_963590825.1 Bacteroides caccae
AATGTAGCCCCAAAAATTACCCGTGAACTTAGGATTAAGGTAAAGAGCGTTTGCGTTGAGAGCATACAAAGCCTCTTTATCTTCAATGCTCACACGCTGACGCGCAAAGAAAGTTAGATTCAGTCCTTTGGCAAATAAAGGAAGGCCATCAATAGCTAAAGCGATGAGTTTCATAGGAGCTCCTGTTATCAGACAGAATAATAACGGGAAACGCGTTTTTAATCGAGCAATTTGCGCAGAAAAATAGCAAAAACCGAGATTAAAATCGAATTTAGTGTAGTTAACCTATCGAAACGGGCCAAGATGGTCTTTAATTGGGAAAGCCCCTTAGGTGTCGATTGCAGCTAAAAAGGAGCGTTTTTTCTCAGGTTTTTTGTTGCGCAATGTTTAACGACCTCCTTATAATGCCGCATCTTTGCCAATGGCAAAGACTAGTTGCCTAGGTTTTCGTTGTTGTGGCCTAGGTTGTAAATCGCGCGCCGTGCGCTTGATCCGAGGTGAGTAAAAATTTGTCACTGAGGCCACGGCGTTGGACACTAACCTTGGAGATAGAACATGTCCGTTAGCATGCGTGAGATGTTGGAGGCCGGTTGCCATTTCGGTCACCAGACACGTTTTTGGAATCCCAAGATGGCGCAGTACATCTTTGGATCTCGCAACAGAATTCACATCATCAATCTTGAGAAGACTCTTGAAAAATTCAACGAGGCTCAGAAATTCGTTCGCGAATTGACAGCCCGTGGCGGAAAGATTCTTTTCGTCGATACAAAGCGTGGTGGTCGTGAAATTATTGTTGAACAGGCTCAGAGAGCGGGTTGCTGCTGGGTTGATCAGCGTTGGCTTGGTGGTACGCTCACCAACTTTAAGACCGTTAAGCAGACAATCAAGCACTTAAAGGAAATGGAACAGGTCGTTGCCGACGGTGGCGTTGAAAAGATGACCAAGAAGGAAGCGCTTGATTTCGGTCGCGAAGTCGAGAAGCTCAACAAGTCCATTGGTGGCATCAAGGAGATGACAAGTCTTCCGGATGCACTCTTTGTTGTTGACGTGGGTTTCCATAAGAACGCTATTAAGGAAGCCAACAAGCTTGGTATTCCTGTTATCGCCGTTGTGGATACAAACCACAGTCCCGAAGGCGTTGACATCGTGATTCCTGGCAATGACGATTCGGGCAAAGCCGTCGCCCTTTACGCTGGCGGCATCGCTGACGCTGTCTTAGCAGGCAAGGAAGATGCGGCCACTGGTGAAAAGCCCGCAGAAGAATTCGTTGAAGAAACACCTGCTCAGTAATCAAAACTTGCGCCCGAAAGAAACCCTTTCGGGCATTCGTTTCAATCCCTGTAGTCTCGTTTCAAACTGCAGGACACTTTAGGAGTGAAATATGGCTGTTATTACCGCCGCTATGGTCAAAGCATTGCGTGAAAAGACGGATGCTCCCATGATGGAGTGCAAGAAGGCTCTTACAGAAGCTGAAGGGGACGCCGCGAAAGCCGAAGAGATTTTGCGTGTGAAGTTAGGCAATAAGGCGACAAAAGCTGCCTCTCGCATTACGGCCGAAGGTATTGTTTCTGTTTACATCAGCGACGATGGTAAGACGGGAGCTATTCTCGAACTCAATTCTGAAACGGACTTCGTTGCGAAGAATCCCGAGTTCCAGCAGATGGCAGCTGACGCCGTTCGCTTGGTTGCTGAAAAGAAGCCAGCTGACATTGAAGCGCTTCTCGCCTTAGACCTTAATGGCAAACCGCTTGAGCAGGTTCGTAAAGACCTCGTTGGTAAGATTGGTGAAAACATGTCTTTCCGCCGCTTCTCCCTTATCGAAGCCAAAGGCAAGGTTCACCAGTATGTTCACGGGGGCTCGAAGATTGGTGCTCTCGTTGACATTGTCGGTGGTGACGATGAAGTGGCGCACGATGTGGCTATGCACATTGCCGCCTCCAAACCGAAGGCTCTTGATAAGGACGGTATCGATGCCTCTTTAATCGAGACTGAACGTCGCGTTGCTCTTGAGAAGGCGCGCGAAGCTGGTAAGCCCGAAGCGATCTTAGAGAAGATTGCCGAAGGTTCTGTGCAAAAGTTCTTAAAGGAAGTCACGCTTCTCAATCAACCCTTTGTTAAGGACGACAAAGTCACAGTTGGTCAGCTTCTTAAGAATAAGGGCGCCGAAGTTGCAGGCTTTGCGCTTTACGTTGTCGGCGAAGGCTTAGCTAAGCGTAACGAAGACTTCGCAGCCGAAGTCGCAGCGCAGCAGGCAGCGGCTAAAGCCTAACGCAAAGCTTTTTTGCTTAAAGCCTAAGTTAACGGCGGTTTCCTATGAATTGGAGCCGCCGTTTGTTTTGGGTGTTTGGGATAAAGAAAGAGGCTTGAAAGAATCATCTCACAAGCCTCGCATCAGTTTATCTATTGCGACTGATTAGAAAACAATCTTGCTAATAAAGTAGCCAACAACTGTTCCCACGACCACAAAGACAACACCTGGACGTAAGTAGGAATGGTTAATCACAAAGGTGCCCAAACGTGTTGTGCCCGTTCTATCAAAGGCTGTGCACCCGATTTGCGCGCCGCCTGGGATTAGGAAGTCACCGTAACAGCAAGCCCATGTTCCGATGAGAAACTCGGGCGAGAAACCGAATTTCAATCCCAAAGGAATCATGATGGTTGTCGAGACTGTGGGTGAAAAGATAATCGAACTAATAAAGAACGCAATCACGCAATACAAGAACGGATAATCATTGGCAATCCCCGAGAAGAATGTTGTCAGAACGGAGGTGTTTACATCAAAGAATGTGTTCGTGCACCAAGCAATACCGAAGACACCGACAACACCAATGAGACCGGCGCGGAAAACGGAACCATTGGCAAACTTGTAGGAGGGAAGTTTGCAGAAAAGAATAATGAAGCACCCCGTCGCAAGCATGACCATCTGGATGATGTTGGGAACGGAGAGAAGCTTTTTGGCGCCGTTAACAATAAATGTCGGACGTAGCCCTGGGATTGAGGCAACCGCCATCGAAACCGCAATACCAATTAAGAAAATCGCGATGGCGCGTTTGGCATAGGGTTCAGCAACGAAGGTCTTCGTATTTGTGTAGTTGGCAAGTTCTGTGTATTCACCATTGGCGACACGGCGCTTAAATTCTGGATCTTCCTCAAGAGGCGTGCCGCGCCAGTAAACGCAAAGAGAGGCAGCAAGCGTTGCGATAAAGTAGGTAGGCACCGTGACGGCCATAATCTGCAACAGTGTAAAGTCGTAGCCAGCCATGACACCGACCATCGCTGCCATCGCAGCCGACATCGGAGAGGCCATCACGCCGATACCAGCGCAAATTACAGAAGCGGAAACCGCTCTTTCGGGTCTTACCTTGACGCTAGCAGCAACTTCAGCAATCACAGGATAGATCGCAAAGGCAACGTAGGATGTGCCAACCAAAATTACGAAGAACCCACAAACAAGAGGCCCCGTAATCACAATCGCGCGTGGGTAAAAGCGAAGTAGCTTTTCTGCCCAATGCACCAAAAGATCAAGGCCACCTGTGCCTTGCAAAAGTGAGGTGCAGGCAATGACGGCAGTAATAATCAAAAGTGCAGAAATCGGGGGTTCCCCAGGAGCGCATCCGAGACCTAGAACAAGAATACACACACCAAGGCCACCGGCTGCGCCAAGACCGACGCCGCCTAAGCGACCGCCGACGCCAACGCAGACCATGACGACGATAAGCTGCATCCAAAACATGGCATCCATGAAAAATTTCTCCTTCGGGCGGCATCGATAAGCCGCGTCCACTTTTAGAATTTTTTGAAATGAAATTAAAGAATTGTCGACAAATTAGGCGAATTTTCCGCTTAGAAGCTTATTTTGTCAATGCTCAATGAGGTGCAGCATCTCTTCGCGTAGCGCTCGGCTTAAGACTTCAGCGAGCCGCCTTGCATCGCCAATCCGTAGCGACTTTAGAGCTTCTCTGTCGGCATCGAGTACGGTTTCAATCATTCGGGCATCTGGGTCGCCAACATCATCGATGAAACCTCTCCACGTTCTATTGAGAGCAAGCGAATAGACCTCAAGCACACGGTTACCAGAGGCGGCAAATAGAGCCTCTTGAAACTGCATGTGAAAGGTAAGGACGGCGCTTTTCACGTCGGCAGCGCCCTGCATTTGACTGACGAGGTCAGAAAGTTTCCCCAGGCAGGCAGGGGTGGCTCGCATCACAACGAGAGGAGCAATCTCATTGGCAAGCGCAATTCGCGCCTCAAGAAACTCTCTTAAATCAAATTCGGCAAGCGTTAGTTGTGTTGTGAAGTTTTCTGCAAGCTTTTCTGTCGAGACTTTATCGAGCGTCATGCCACGCTTTTGCGCTCGGGTAATAACCCCCATCTGAGAGAGTTTATCGAGCACTAAACGCACGCGGTAGCGTGAAACTTGGAAGCGTTTCGCCAGTTTCGTTTCCGTATCCATTTTGTCGCCTGAGCGAGCTTGGTTAATCAAAAAGTTATGGATATCGCTCAAGAGTGTGTCGTCTTGGGAGTTTGCCATGGTGCGTTAATAACCTCTCTCAGACACAAGTAACCAACGGGAGGTTTGGAGTGCCTTCTTAAAATGGATCTTCTAAATTTGTCGGCATTTTATGCCTTCTTAGGGAGAAAAGTGTAAAAGAAAGGAATTTCAGGCGTCTTTAGCCACAATTTTCGGAGCGCTTGTCTTATTTTCTCGACATCATCCCCAACATTCTTTAAAAAACGATGATTTTTAAAGTTAGCCACTCATTATTTCGTACTTTTTTCCAAAAACGGCGAATTAAATCGACATAACGGTTGATATTGTCGCCAATCAAGAATAATATGTCGACAATATTTCAACAAAGGAGGAAGGACGATGTCCGAAAACGAAAGCAAAAGTCGAAGCGGGCGCTTTGATATGCCAGCCAATAAACTCGTTGAAAAGTTCAACGCCACGATTCTGATTGAGCAGCGTTGCTGCCCATTTGATATTAAAAATTCCCAGGCTCATGCCCAAATGCTCGGGGCTCAAGGAATTATCCCAAAGGAGGATGCAACGAAAATCATCGATGGCCTCTCGAAGGTCGGTGAGGAAATCCGTGATGGGAAGTTTGTCTTTTCTGTCGTAGACGAAGATATCCACATGGCCATCGAAAAGCGCATGACAGAAATTGTCGGCCCCGCAGGCGGTCGCCTACACACAGGGCGCAGTCGCAATGACCAGACAGCGACAACCATGAAGATGTGGACCCGCGAAGCGTGCAAGGATGCGGCCAAAGCCATTCGTGAACTTCAGTGTGAAATCGTTAAGAAGGCCAAAGACACAACCGAAGTCATCATGCCTGGTTTTACCCACATGCAAACAGGGCAGCCCATTGTCTTTGCGCATTGGATTATGGCGTTCTTTTGGATGCTTGAACGCGATTTCACACGCTTTGAAGATCTTTTCCGTCGTGCAGGGCGTTGCCCCTTGGGAGCCGCCGCTCTTGCTGGAACCGATTTCCCCATTGACCGGGATTTCACGGCGCAAAAGCTCGGCTTTGACGCGCCGACTCAAAATTCCATTGACTCTGTCTCCGATCGCGATCACATTGCAGAATTCAATGCCGCGGCCGCTCTGTGCTATGCGCATTTAAGTCGTTTGTGCGAAGAGCTCGTGATGATGAGTTCTCAAGAATTCCACTTTATTGAGCTTTCCGATGACTTTTGCACGGGAAGCTCCATCATGCCGCAAAAGAAAAACCCCGATATCGCAGAAAAGATTCGCGGAAAAACCGGTCGTGTTTACGGCAACCTCCAAGCCATTCTGACGATTTTAAAGGGCATCCCGCTTGCCTACGACACAGACCTATCGGAAGATAAGGAAACGATTTTTGATTCCTTTGACACCCTGTTGGATTCCCTTAACATCCTCACGCCGATGATCGAAAAGATGAAGGTCAACGCAGACGTGATGCGCAAGGCAACCGATATGGGATATGCCAACGCCACCGATCTTGCTGATTATCTCGCTAAAAAGGGGATTCCTTTCCGCGAAGCGCACCACATTGTTGGTCAGATGGTCAATTACACCATTAAGAAGGGTCTACGTTTGGACGATTTCTCGATGGATGAATACAAGCAATTTTCAAACAAAATTGAGGAAGATATTCGCGACGCAATCAAGCTTGAAACCTGCGTTGCTGCTCGCAAGTCTTATGGCGGAACTGCGCCAGTGGCTGTGGGTAAGCAGCTTTGCGAGGCAGAAGGTGTGTTAAATCGCGAAGCAAGTTTCCTTTAAAGATTCGCGAGCTTTTCTAAACCAAATTTTCTGATTTCTGGGTAGCAGCTTTGTTTTGTGCAAACGCTACCTAGGGGGCTTTTTTACTTTTTTTGAGGTTTATCATGGAAACAGATATCAATTTTTGGATGCAGCTTTTGGTCTGCGCCTTCTGTATCGGCCTTGGTGGACGATTTGGCGGCGTCGGTCTTGGTGCCGCCGGTGGTTTTGGCGTTTGTATTCTGGTGCTTTTCTACGGCCTTAAACCGAGTTCACCTCCGGTTTCAACAATCCTCATTATTGTCGCTGTTATCGCTTGCACATCGATCTTGCAAGGCGCTGGTGGCTTAGACCTCCTTGTTCGCGCTGCCGAATGGATGTTAAGAAGGAAACCCGAAGCCATTACATTTGTCGCTCCCTTTGTCTGTTCGCTATTTGTCATCTTTGTTGGTACGGCTTATGTGGCTTTTGCGGTTTATCCGGTTGTAGCCGAAGTGGCAACGCAAGCAAAGGTTCGCCCTGAAAGACCGATAGCCGCATCCGTCATTTCCGCGGGAATTGCTGTTGTGGCAAGTCCGATGAGTGCGGCAACCGCTGCTCTTGTGGCGGCGCTTTCTCCGTACGATGTGTCTCTTATTGGCATTTTGGCTATTTCAGTCCCTGCTTTTATTTTTGCAACGCTTTGCACCTGTCTATCCGTTTATTGGAAGGGCTGTGAATTAGAAGACGATCCCGAATTCAAGCGCCGTGTTGCAAACGGTGAATTCGCAGACCTTTATCTTAAAAAGACCGAGATAAAGAAAGAGACCAAAGTGAATAAAACAGTTCTCCTTTCTGTGTTTATCTTTGCCTTAGGTGTAGCCACTGTTCTCTTCTTTGGTTCTTGCAAATCGCTTTTGCCGACTTGGCAAGCAGGTTCGAAGGTCACCACGTTGCCCATTCCAAGCCTGATTCAGATGGTGATGCTTGCCTGTGGACTATTTATCATTATCGCTTGCAAGGTGCCAAGCCATAAGTTTGCTGACGGATCGGTTTTCCGCGCTGGCCTCATCGGTGTTGTCGGTGTCTTTGGTGTCTCCTGGCTTACGGGAACATTCTTTGATGCCTATGATGCGCAGTTCATCACGCTCTTTAAGGCGATGGCTCAGTCAACTCCCTTATTGTTTGGTGTCGTGCTCTTTTTCTTTTCTGCGATTATTTTGAGTCCGGCCGCAACTGTCGTTGCCCTTATGCCGATTGGTGCCGCGATTGGAATTGATCCCTTATTTCTCGTTGCGCTTTATCCGTGTGTTTGCGGTGACTTCATTATTCCTGGGGGCGCACAGATTGGTTGCTGCTCCTTTGATCGAACCGGGACAACGCATCTAGGTTCTTGGGTAGTGAACCACTCCTATATCATTGCGGGCATCGTTCACGTTGTCAGTGGTACGGCGGCAGGATGCCTCTTGTATGCTGTGTTCTGCTAGTTTCGTCACGCAATAGTGCCATGTTAGAGTAACCTTCTAGCATGGCATTTAATAAGGACATTTTGCAATGACAGAATTCAAAAGCCTCACATTGGCTAAGTTTTGTGTAGAAAGCTCTTACGAGAGCCTTCCGAAAGAAATCGCTGAAAAGACACTCGTTCATATCGTTGACTCGATTGCTGCAGGAGTTGCTGGTGCAATCTCGGCGGAAGCCGCTATTTTGCGTCAAACAATTCCTCAAAAGGTTTCGACTGGCGCGCAAGCAGCCGTTTGGGGCACAGATGAAAAACTTTGGGCGCCAGATGCGGCTCTCATTAACGGGACGGCAAGTCACGCTTTTGAGCTCGATGATACGGGCGGCTGCGATCATTCGGGCGCTGTTGTGCTTCCTGCCGCGATCGCTGCCTGCGAAATAAGTGAAAAGCCAGTTTCTGGTAAAGACTTTATTGCAGCCGTTGCTATTGGCTACGATGTGGCGCGTCGCCCATTGGAAGCCTGTGGCGCTTATGAGCCGCATAACAAGGCAGGCTTTCACTCAACAGGAACTTGTGGCCCATTTGGAGCGGCTGCGGCAGCTGCCAAAATCTTAGGGTTGGATGTTCATCAAACACAGATGGCTCTTGGCATTGCATCGTCTTTTTCCGCGGGTCTTTGGGCCTGCGTGCACGACGGTGCGATGAATAAGCGACTTCACGCAGGGCACGCCGCCTACGGTGGAGTACTCAGCGCTCTTTTAGCGAAAAACGGGTTTACAGGTCCCGAGCAGATTTTCGAAGAGGTCTGGGGTGGGTTTAACCATAGTTTTGCACCGACTTCTTCAGTGCCCGAAGCCTACACAAGAGAGCTTGGAACCAATTGGCGCATCAGACGTGTTTCGATTAAGCCGCACGCCTCGTGCCGCTCAACGCACTCTGTGATTGATGCCTACGATGCCTTACGCGCAAAGCACGGCTTTAAAAAAGACGATATCGCAGAACTGATCGTCACGATTAATCCTTTTGTTTACGGGATGTGCGGGCACAAGGCAACAAGTCCGATGACGCGTGCGCAGCTTTCGATTCCGTATTCGCTTTCTGCTGACATTATTTATGGAAACGCCTCTTTAGCATCGTTTTCCGCTAAGTGTCGCGAGAATCCTGAAATCGTCAGCATGATGGATAAGATTCGCTTTGTTGTCGATAAGTCTCAGGCCGATGACGAGGAGCCCACGCTTGATGTCGTTCTTCGTGATGGAAAAACACTTCGTGAACACGTCGCCATTCCGCTAGGGGACCCGAGAAATCCTGTCTCCGAGGAGGGGCTTAAAAAGAAGTTCTTCTCGAGCGTTTCGATGGTTTTGCCTGAGGAAAGCACCGAGGCGCTCTACAAGGCGCTTAAGGCGCTTCCTGATGCGCTTGACTTCAAAAAAGAGATTGCGCCGCTTTTAGCAAGCGACAAGGCCAATCTCAAGCTTTTCGCGGAAAGATAGAATCAATCTCGCTTCTCGCAAGGCTTGCACCCTGACGCGCAAGCCTTTGCGGGAAAAATTCCACTACGCCAAGGGCGCACTCTCAGGTTCGTATAACGCATCGATTGTGTCGGGCGTGACAATCTTCACAGGACTATCGGGATAGTTTCTTTCGTAGGCACGAATCGACGTTGTTTTCTTTGTTTCCTTTAATTTGCACTCAAAAGCAGAAACCTTGCCATCGAGCATCTCAAGAAAGTCGACTTCGTGTTTGGCATTGGAGCGCCAAAAGTAAATTTGTGCTCCATCGTTTCGGTTGGCGTGATACTTTAGGCGCTCGGTGAAAAAGAGATTCTCCCAAAGAGCCCCTGCATCGGCTCGCGTTGCAAGGGGAGAAAAGTCACGAATCAGAGCATTGCGAATCCCGTTATCGCAAAAGTAGATTTTTTTACTGAGACGCAGTTCTTTTGTCGGGTTTCTCGAAAGTGACGGGACGACCTGAATAATAAAGGCGGCCTCCAATAGATTGACGTAACGCTCGATGGTTCGATTTTCAATACCAAGCTCTCGCGCAATCGATCCGTAGCGAATCTCGGAGCCAATGTTGTAGGCTAAGTATTTCAAAAGTCGAACAAGGTCCGTGGGTTTACGCATTTCTGCCAAACTAAAAAGGTCAGTGTAGAGTGCAGAATCAGCGAAATCCAAAAGGTACTGCCGAGCTTTTTGGGGCTCATTAATTACCCCTGGGAGCATCCCGAAAACCATGCGGGTGTCTAGCGCGCGTTTGACTTCAATCCAAGAGGCATCGCGTGCGAGCTCTTCAAGCGACAGCGACCAAAGTTGCGTGGTTTCAAAGCGCCCTGCAGCCGATTCTTTCGCTTGACTTGCTAGCATGAGAGCACTTGACCCAGTGACATAGATATGAACGCCTTTTTTGTTTGTGTCGACAAGTTTCTTAATCAGTAGGCCAACCTCAGGGATGTGTTGCGCCTTATCGATGATGATGGTGGAGAAACGATCTTTTAAGTCGGTTGCTTCACGTAGATTCGTGAGGAGTGCAAAATCTTTGGGGTCGTCAGCAGTAAGTAGGAGTCGCCGGTCCTGAGCCGTGAGATGGTCAAGAAGCGTCGTTTTTCCAACCTGTCTTGGACCGAGCAAAATTTTGGCGCGATGGGTTTTCCCGAAATCGAGGAGATTTCTCTCTGCTAGGCGCGAAATGTAATGGACGTTTTCCATGATTTGTGCCTTGTGCCTTAAAAAATGCTGTTTTTGGGTTTGTAATCCATAAATCTTCAACTTCTAAATTTTTGAGCCAAAAAGCCAGCTATTTCAATGACGTTACCTGAAAAAAACTTGAGGGCCTCGTTGAGTTTGACCGTCGTTGTTCACAGTGAACCTTTCTCTTTCCTGATTTAGCTCGCCTAATTCCTGTTGGAGGACAGAATCGACTGACAAGCGAAAGGACCCCCACTTAATTTTTGAAATGCATCGGTTTCTTGGGTTTTCTCTTTGGGGCTCTTTCTTTTGAATTACAATCCGCTCCAATACGATAAATTGGCTCGGGAAAGTTTGACGTATTGTGGACTCGGGCTTGAACTGGAGTGATATATGACAAAAGAAGCCAAGCAGCCCAAATACAAACGTGTTCTATTGAAGCTTTCTGGTGAGTCTCTGATGGGCGATGACGCCTTCGGGATTAATCGAGAGACGCTTTCTGAGATTGTTTCCGATATTAAGGAAGTTGTTGATTTAGGCGTAGAGCTTGGCATTGTTGTCGGAGGTGGCAACATCTTTCGCGGTGTAGCGCTAGGCTCAACAGGGATGGACCGCGCCACAGGTGACTACATGGGAATGCTCGCTACGGTGATGAATGCGATGGCCCTGCAGGATGCCTTACGCAATTCAGGAGTTGATGCCCGAGTGCAAAGCGCCATTAAACTCGATCAGGTCGCAGAACCTTATATTCGCGGTAAAGCCTTAAGTCATTTAAAGAAGGGTCGCGTCGTCATTTTTGGTGCTGGCACAGGCAATCCCTTCTTTACAACCGATACAGCCGCATCCCTTCGCGCTGCAGAAATTGGCGCGGATATTGTTTTAAAGGCTACACGAGTTGATGGCATTTACACAGACGATCCAGAAAAAAATCCCGATGCCACACTGTACAAAGAAATCACCTTTGATGAAGCGATGCTCAAGCACTTGAAGGTGATGGACGCCACAGCGTTTGCCCTGTGTCGCGACCAGAAACTCTTACTCAAAGTATTTTCCATTCGTAAAAAGGGCGCCTTGCGTCGTGTTGTCTTAGGCGAAGACGAAGGTACCTTGGTTCACGTATAGTATGGGGTAAGCGTCAAGAAAGACGCCCCATTGCCTTATTGGAGAAGCAAACTATGGCTACGA
Organism: Bacteroides caccae; assembly: GCA_963590825.1. Taxonomy (GTDB): domain Bacteria; phylum Pseudomonadota; class Gammaproteobacteria; order Burkholderiales; family Burkholderiaceae_F; genus Duodenibacillus. The sequence goes on from CAVAQL010000014.1 coordinate 11,567, forward strand.
TTAGTGAAATCCAGAAAAACATCGAATACAAAATGAAGCGTTCGATTGAAACGCTTGAAGATCACTTTAAGAAAATGCGTACGGGCCGTGCCTCCACGGGGCTTGTCGATCACTTAACAGTGGACTACTACGGAACACCAACACCGCTTTCGCAGGTCGGTAACTTAGGCGTAAGCGACGCACGCACAATCACGATTCAACCCTGGGATCGCAAGATGATTCCGATTATCGAAAAGGCGATTCTCGCAAGCGACTTAGGCTTAAACCCTGCAACAAATGGCGACGTGATTCGCATTCCGCTTCCTGCGCTAACCGAAGAGCGCCGCAAAGAACTCACAAAGGTTGTCCGTAGCGACGGAGAAGACGCGAAAGTTGCAATCCGCAATCTTCGTCGTGAAGCCAATGATGCTGTCAAGCGTTTACTCAAAGACAAAGAAATCAGCGAAGACGAAGAAAAGAAGTCAAGCAAAGACGTTCAGACCTTGACCGATAACTACATCGCAAAGGTTGACGCTCTTGTTGCGGATAAAGAAAAAGAAGTGATGACAATCTAGTCAATCTCATTTAGGAGTCGATGGATTCGCTCGAGGAAAACGTGTCTTAGGGCGAATCCTTTTTCATATGGCAAATACGCTACCCAATCATGTCGCAATCATCATGGACGGCAACGGCCGCTGGGCTAAAGAGCGCCTGATGCCTCGCGTTGAAGGACATCGCCGTGGGATGGAAGCCTTGCGAAGGGTGATTACATATGCCCGTGAGATAGGCCTTGCGAACTTAAGTGTTTTTGCCTTTTCTTCGGAAAATTGGAATCGACCCGCTGCAGAAGTTGCCGCTCTCATGCATTTTTTTGTCTCGGGACTTCATAAAGAGGCCAAGCCCTTAGCTGATGCGGGTGTGCGACTTCGTGTTGTCGGCGACACAAAGGCATTTACTCCCGAGTTACAAGACGCCATCTCTGAGGCAGAGACAATGACGAAAGACGCTGATGCAATGCGTCTGAACGTTTGCGCTAACTACAGTGGCCGCTGGGATATTGCTCAGGCTGCCGCCAAAGCTTCTCTTGAGGGCGTTTCTGTGACGGCTGAGGCCCTTGAGTCGCACCTTTGCATGCGTGAATCAGGCCCTGTGGATTTGATGATTCGCACTGGGGGCGAATCCCGAATTTCCAACTTTATTTTGTGGCAAAGCGCCTATGCCGAGCTTTGGTTTACCAATCGGCTGTGGCCTGATTTTGCAAGAGTTGACCTCGATGAAGCTTTAACGTGGTACGCAGGTCGCGAAAGGCGCTTTGGCCTTACGGGCGAACAAATCAAAGCGCAAAAGGAAACCGATTAAAGGAGAGTGAACACCGATGTTACTTCAGCGCGTACTTACAGCTTCGGTTCTTTTAGCGATTATCGTCGGAACTTTATACATATCCAATGAGGCCTTTCTCCTAGCGCTTTCTGTTGCATTTGCCATTACGCTTTATGAATGGCTTCGCATCGAAAAGGTTTCTCAAGGTGCCTCGCTTTTCCTTGCTTTTATCGCCCTTTGCCCGATGGCCTATATTGCCTACGGAGCAGTCAATCCCGCTGGTCTCATTCTTCTTCTCCTCGAACTGATGGTTACTTGCATGTGGCTTGCCATCACGGCGCTTTGCTTTAATGCGAGAAAAGTTGGGTTCCGTTTAAAAAGAAGCACCTCACTTTTAATGGCTTTTCTTTTTGTGGGGGCGGCTTATTTGAGTATGGTTTACTTGATGGGTAAAGGCGGCTGGCCCTTAGTCTTATCGGTTTTTGCCATCGTGTGGGTTGCGGATATCTTTGCCTACTTTTTTGGTATTGCTTTTGGTAAACACAAGATGGCTCCTGCAATTAGCCCAAAAAAGAGTTGGGAGGGGGCCTCTGGAGCCTATGGTTGCGTTTTTCTCGCAGCCTTCTTAGCGTGGTTTTATTTACCGCATGAAATGGTTCTTACAAGCCGCCTTCTAACCGCTGTGGGCCCATTTGCAGGAACACTGATGATTCTCATCCTTGTGAGCGTTTCCATCGCTGGCGACCTTTTTGAGTCAGACTTAAAGCGGCAAGCAGGCGTCAAAGATTCGGGAAAGCTTCTTCCTGGGCACGGGGGCTTTTACGATCGCTTGGATTCAGCGATTGCTGTTTTCCCCGTTGCGACAACGCTTCTCTTGATTCTTTAGGTAACGTGGTCCGTTGCATTATTTTTCAAAAGAATCAATAAGAAGAGAAAAAGCGCTTTCTCTTTAGACTAAAATATTGCGATTTTGGATAAACCCTTAAATCTTCGGAGTCATTGTGAAACTTTGCGATTTTGAAGTTGGCAATCGGAAACCCTTCTTTTTGATGGCCGGTCCCTGTGTGCTCGAAGGCGAACAGATGGCAATCGATATAGCCGGTTTCCTAAAAGAGACCTGTGATGCTCTTGGCATTCCCTATATCTTCAAAGCAAGTTTCGATAAGGCCAATCGCACATCAGGCTCAAGTTTTCGGGGGCCTGGTATTGCTGAGGGTTTACGCATCCTTGCGAAAGTGAAGGCGCAAATTGGCGTTCCTGTTGTCACGGATGTTCACACCGAAGAGCAGGTTCCTGAAGTGGCCTCTGTTGTTGATGTGCTTCAAACCCCTGCCTTTCTTTGTCGGCAAACCGACTTTATTCGTGCCTGTGCCAAAAGCGGTAAACCCGTCAACATCAAAAAAGGTCAGTTTTTAGCCCCTCACGATATGCGTCACGTGGTTGAGAAGGCTCGGGAAGCCGCGCGCGAAGCAGGGCTCAATGAGGATTGCGTGATGGTCTGCGAGCGCGGGGCAAGCTTTGGCTACGGAAACCTCGTGTGCGATTTACGGTCTCTTGCGATTATGCGTGAGACGAGGGCGCCTGTCGTTTTTGATGCGACGCACTCGGTGCAACTGCCTGGTGGTAACGGCGCCTGTTCAGGAGGAGACCGCCGCTTTGTTCCTGTGCTTGCACGGGGCGCTCTTGCCGCAGGGATTGATGGACTATTTATGGAAACGCATCCAGAGCCCGAAAAAGCTAAAAGCGACGGGCCTAATTGCGTGGTTTTAAAACGGATGCCTGAGCTACTCGCCCAATTAAAAGAAATCGACGCGCTCGTTAAAAGGCAGCCGTATTTAGAAGAATCGTTTTAACCGAAGTATTTGAAATCGGAATTTAATATCTAACTACACTTAACTAACTTTAATAATCTTAAGGAAGAGAAAAATGAGTGCAATTATTAGTGTTATCGGTCGTGAAATTCTCGACAGCCGTGGTAACCCCACCGTCGAAGCCGAAGTCGTTTTGGAAAGTGGTGCATTCGGTCGTGCCGGAGTTCCCTCTGGCGCCTCCACGGGTATCCGTGAAGCCATCGAATTGCGCGACAAGGATCCCAAGCGCTATGGCGGCAAAGGTGTTTTGAAGGCCGTTGAACACGTCAATGGTGAAATCGCGGATGCGGTTTTAGGTTTGGAAGCCACTGACCAGGCTTACATCGATCGTAAGATGATTGCTTTGGATGGCACAGACAACAAGAGCCGCTTAGGCGCTAACGCCATTCTCGCAGTCTCTATGGCTGTGGCTCGCGCTGCGGCAGAAGAAACGGGTATGCCTCTTTATCGCTATTTTGGCGGTATGGGTGCTGTGCAACTTCCCGTTCCGATGATGAACGTCATCAATGGTGGCGCACACGCGAACAACAACCTTGACCTTCAAGAATTCATGATTATTCCTGTTGGCGCTCCCACCTACAAAGAAGCGCTTCGCTATGGTGCGGAAACCTTCCACGCCTTAAAGAAGATCATCAATTCCAAGGGCATGAGCACCGCCGTGGGCGACGAAGGTGGTTTTGCTCCCAAGTGCGAAAGCCACGAAGAAGCCATCGAACTCATTATCGAGGCAATTAAGGCGGCTGGTCTTGAACCAGGTCGCGATGTTTGCATCGGTTTGGATTGCGCTTCGAGTGAATTCTACGAAGACGGCAAGTACACCCTCGCCAAGAGCACGGGCAAATCCATGAGCGCTGCCGAATGGGCCGAAGTCTTAAAGGGCTGGGTTGAGAAGTATCCGATTATCTCGATTGAAGACGGCATGGCCGAAGGCGATTGGGAAGGTTGGAAGCACTTAACAGAGCTCTTGGGCGACAAGATTCAGTTGGTGGGCGACGACCTCTTTGTCACGAATCCGAAGATTCTCAAGGAAGGTATCGAAAAGGGTATCGCCAATTCCATCTTAATTAAGGTCAATCAGATTGGTACCTTAACAGAGACCTTTGAAGCCATCGACATGGCAAAGAAGGCCGGTTACACCGCCGTCGTGAGCCACCGTTCTGGCGAAACCGAAGATTCGACAATTGCCGATATCGCTGTGGGTTTGAACGCTGGCCAAATTAAGACCGGTTCGATGAGCCGCTCTGACCGTATGGCCAAGTACAACCAGTTGCTTCGTATCGAAGAAGAACTCGGTGAGGTTGCCGTTTATCCGGGACGCTCCGCTTTCTACTCGATCAAGTAATTGAGTTAATCCTCGGGGAAGGACGTGAATCGACGTTACGTCTTATGCGTCGCTCTTTTTACCTTAGCGCTTGTTGTGCAATGGCCGCTTTGGTTTGGAAAGGGCGGCGTGCTCCGAGTCTTAGAACTCGAACGCGATGTGGCCTCCGTTAACGAGGCCAACGACCGCCTTCGCCAACGAAATGGCATGATTGCCACAGAAATCGAATCTCTTGAAAGCGGCACAGATGCTGTCTTAGAGCATGCCCGCACGCGCCTCGGGATGATTCGAAACGATGAAGTTCTCTTTCGGTTTGTACCCGAAGGCTCAAAGGAAGCTCTTAGCATCCCGAAGGATTCCTATCAGGCGCAACACAACAGGCTTTTTAAGCCTAAGCACGATCACCTGTATTCACCAGGAGATCCAACAGCAAATACAAAGAAATAATGCGTTGATTTAAAACGCACTTTATTTTCCTTTTTTTCACAATTCGCCAAACCGAGGAATCTCGCGCAAAACCTGCTAGATTGCTCTATCTCTTGTGTTTATTTCGTTTTAGGGCGTTATGGTTACGAATTCCGTTTTTCTTACAGACAAGGTTTTTATTGGTCTTTTTGTCGCGCTAGGCGTCGTGGTGATTTTTTTAATTGCTGCGCTTTTCTTACTGCACGCACAAGCTCGCCGTCAGGCAAATTTTGAAAAGACGCTCATAGAAACTGCCGCGGCTACGCGCGAAAAGACGGTTTCCGATTTAGCGGGTTCCTTTGAAGCACTGCGTCGTGAATTGCGTGAATCCTCCAATGAGTTAAAGGAGTCGCAAGGAAATCGGACCAATGAACTCTTGGGGCTCATGCAAAAAGCAAGCGAGATTCAAGTCAATCACGAGCGCTCGATGCAAGATTCTTTGCTTAAGCAACTTGAGTCTCAAGCCGTTCGTGATGAAGCACGTATTAAGTCGCTCACAGACGGAATCACCGTTGGACTTAACGGAATGCGTCAAAGCCTAAATGAGCAAATGACAGGCATTCGCGTCAGTAACGAAACAGCTCTCAAAGAGATGCGCACAACGGTTGAAGAGAAACTGCAAGAAACGCTCAATGCGCGCATTAGCGAGAGTTTCCGCCAGGTCGATGAACAATTAAAGTCGGTCTATAACGGCTTAGGCGAGATGCGCAAAGTCGCACAAAATGTCGATGGGCTTCGTCGTGTTCTCGTCAATGTCAAAACTCGAGGCACTTTTGGTGAAGTGCAACTTGAGAACCTTCTCTCAGAAATCTTGACGCCCGATCAGTATGAAAAGAACGTTGCCACGATTCCAAAGAGCTCGGAGCGTGTGGAATTTGCAATTAAATTGCCTGGTAAGGATGATGGCCGTACGGTTTATTTACCGATTGATGCGAAATTCCCGCTTGAAGATTACGAGAAACTTCTTGACGCGAGCGAAAGAGCAGATGCCGAGGCCGTTGAAGTTCACGCCAAGGCAATCGAAAATCGAATTCTTACTGAAGCGCAAAAGATTCAGAAAAAATACGTGGAAGTCCCTTACACCACGGAATTTGCCATTCTGTATCTTCCCATCGAAAGCTTGTGGGCTGAGGTTTTAAAGAGGCCGGGCCTCATTGAGAAAGTGCATCGTAACTTTCACATCACGATTGCTGGCCCCACGGTGCTTGCTGCGCTTCTTAATAGTCTGCAGTTAGGCTTTAAGACACTTGCCATTGAGAAAAAGAGCGCTGAAGTCTCTGAGC
>CAVAQL010000015.1:0-17195 GCA_963590825.1 Bacteroides caccae
TACGCCCGCTTCGAATTGAAGGTGGCAATTATGCCCGAATTTTTTCTACTTGTGCCGCAATTTCTGAACAATCCAATCGCCAAGAGATTGAATCGATTGCACGAAGGCAATGAGAATCACAACAACGGCAAGCATCACATCAGGCATAAAGCGCTGATAGCCGTAACGGATACCCATATCGCCTAATCCGCCGCCACCAATAGCTCCTGCCATCGCCGAGGCCCCAATAAGCGAAATAAAGCTAATCGTTAATCCGGCAACAATTCCAGGAAGCGCCTCAGGTAGTAGCACTTTCGTTACGACCTGCAAGTCAGAAGCTCCCATCGCCAGAGCGGCCTCAATGAGTCCTGAGTCGACTTCACGTAAGCTTGTCTCAACTAGGCGGGCAATGAGCGGCGTCACAGCAATCGTTAAGGGGACAATTGCTGCTGCGGTTCCAATTGAGGTTCCCGCAATGATGCGTGTTAACGGGATGATGGCAACCATCAAGATAATAAAAGGCGTTGAGCGCACAGCATTGACAATCCAGCCTACGACTTGATTGGGAATGGGAAGAGGTGCAATGCCCTTAGGAGATGTTGTAAAAAGAAGAACCCCCAAAGGAATGCCAAAAAGCGAACCGAGAAACCCCGAGACGCCGACCATGACGCAGGTGTCGATAAAGGAATCCCAAAGCATCATCCACATATCAGAGGACATGGTCGGTTACCTCCTTAACGGTGACGTTTTGCTCACGTAAATAGTTCACAGTTTTCTCAAACGTTTCATTGGGGCAGGTCATCTGGATTGTGAGTGTTCCAAAGTTTTTTCCTTGAATCTGATCGACGTTTGCAAGCAAAATACTTAAGTCGACATTAAATAGGCGCGAGGCTTCGCTAATGACGGGCCGATCAACCTCATCGCCAATAAAGGCTAGGCGCAGGATGTGCGTAGCCGACCCTTCTTTAACGGATTTCGCATCGCTACGCAGCTTTTCAACCATAGAGGCAGGAAGCGCTTGTGCCATCACGGTGCCAATCATTTTGCGTGTGGTTTCGTGCTGTGGATTGCGGAAAACGTCAAGGACATCTCCTTCTTCAACAACGTTGCCCGAGTCCATCACGGCAACACGATCGCAAATTTGTTTGACGACATCCATCTGATGCGTGATCATCACAATCGTAAGGCCCAAGGTCTTATTGATGCGCTTTAAAAGTTCAAGTGTTGCAACGGTTGTTTCTGGGTCAAGAGCGCTTGTCGCTTCATCGCTTAGTAAAACTTTCGGGTCATTCGCCAGCGCCCTTGCAATACCCACGCGTTGCTTTTGTCCGCCTGAGAGTTGCGATGGGTATTTGTTGGCGTGTTCTGTAAGACCCACGAGCTCAATTAAGGGCGTGATTTTCTTCGCGATTGCATCCTTTTTCATTCCCACAAGTTCAAGGGGGAAAGCGACGTTTTGATAGACGGTACGCGTCGAGAGGATATTAAAGTGTTGGAAAATCATCGCGATTTGCTGCCTTGCGTGGCGTAAATCACTGGCGCTTAAGTCGTTTAAGCAAACGCCATCGACACTGACGCGTCCTTCAGTGGGGCGGTTCAGTAGATTAATGCAGCGTACGAGAGTGGATTTCCCAGCGCCCGAGCGCCCAATAATGCCAAAGATTTCACCGCGACGAATTTCAAGGGAGACGTCTTTTATGGCATAGAAATCTTTGCCTTCGGGCGTCTTAAATCGCTGCGTAATATGTTCGAGTTTAATCATGAAAAACTAAGAGATAACGAGGCGCTCGAGCTTCACTTTCTCTCGTAGCGCAAAATAAAGACCTCAGTTTAATGGCTTTTTCCTCTAAATGCCGAAAAACCTCAGGGAATTCAAGAGCCTTTCTCTTCAGTGTTTGCGGTATTACCAAATGCGTGGTCCTGAAGCTTACGCCAAAGAGAGGTTCCTTTGCATTTTTTGTCAATGCGATCGAGGAATTTCTCGTGCTCTTTTAATTCATCTTCAGGAATGGTCGCCGCAATAAAAGATTCTGGACTCGGGATGGGGTCGGGTGCTTCATCGGCTCCGGCAAACTCAGCTAAAAGTGACTCCTGTTTACGAGTCATCGCAAGATAGACTTCTGCTAAAAGTCTTGCGTCAAGCAAGGCGCCGTGCAGTGTGCGAGAGGAATTGTCGATTTCGTAACGGGTGCACAAAACGTCAAGGTTGTTTCGCAATCCTGGGAAAAGATTGCGCGCAATCGCAATCGTATCGGTAATTTTTGGGCAATAGTCTTCAAGTTTGCCTTTACCGAGTTTGGCTAATTCCGCATTTAAAAATCCCACGTCAAACGCCGCATTGTGAATTAAAAGTTCAGCGCCACGAATAAATTCAAGAAACGAATCAGCAATGTCGGCAAAAACCGGTTTATCCGCGAGGAATTCGTTGGTCAATCCGTGAATTTTGACGACTTCTTCAGGCACATCGCGCTCAGGATTGATGTAGACGTGAAAGTAGTACTTCGCATCGTCCGATAAGGTGCGGCCAACCAATTCAACGCAACCGATTTCGATGACGCGGTCTCCTGATGCAACATCGATACCCGTTGTTTCCGTATCTAAAGTAATCTGTCTCATGAACGCTACTTTCCTAAGTAAGGCGCCGCACCGCGATTGGCGAGTTCGTCAGCCTTTTCATTGCCTTCGATTCCTGCGTGTCCTTTCACCCAATCCCAGTGAATCGTAAAGTTTTTGATCAAACGATCCAATTCACGCCAGAGGTCATCGTTTTTCACGGGTTTTCCAGCCGCCGTCTTCCAGCCTTTCTTTTTCCAATTGTGAATCCACTGCGTGATGCCGTCTTTGACGTAAACGCTATCTAAGTGAATCGTCAGCGGGCAGGGCCTTTTAATGGCTTTAAGAGCCTCAATGACAGCGGTTAATTCCATGCGGTTATTCGTGGTGAGCGCCTCGCCTCCAAAGAGTTCGAGCGTCTTTTCTTTGTAGCGCATAAAAACGCCCCAGCCGCCAGGGCCCGGGTTGAATTTGCAGGCGCCATCTGTCCAGATATGTAAAGATTCGTCAGTCAAAGGCCTTCCTTTTGCGTTGTGTTCCCAGCCGTTGCCGCACCAAGAGTGCCAAGGTTTGGGGCGTTAAATTGGGCTTTACCGAGAAGCCTCATTCCTTTGCGGTGTTTTCTTGCAACAAGGATAACGAGGTTTCCGAGCATTGGCCACCAGCGGTCGCCTGCTTTCTCGAGGAGCGTCTTCCCTTCAGAGCCCTCTTTGGCATCAATGCTGTAAACGCCGTAGGCCCCCGCCTCACACGTCAGTCCTGCGTGCAAAAGCTGCGCTCGAGCGGAAGCGACCGTATGTAGAGAAATGTCTTCAGGAAGCAGGGGATTTGCCATCGGGAGTTTGCGTCTTAAGCTCCAGGGGCCGTGGCGATTGAAAAACGTCACAACAAGGAGTCCTTCGGGCACTAAAACGCGAGAAATCTCAGAAAGCACGTCTTTGGTATCGGGATAGCGGTCAAAGCCATGAGGCCAAAGGATAAGGTCAATCGATTCTGTTTCAAGCGCCAAGGCGGCGTCTTCGCACAAAATCAACGAGGCTTCTTGATTTCTTTTTAGAGGAGCCCTATCGCACGAAAGGATTTTTAATCCGCCCTGAGTTTGACTGAGTGCATCAATTGTTGGAACACCCAGTTGCAAGGCGCATTCCACTGCGTCGCCTGCAAAGCGACGAAAGGCGCTTAATTGCCAGGCTACATCGGTTTTGCCAGCGGCCGTGTCAAAGTATTCAAATCGACTCAAGCGATTTCTCATGGTGCTTCTCAATTAATGGGGAAAGCCACCCATGCCTGGAGGTAGTCCTCCGCCCATACCGCCAAAGCCTCCTCCCATTAGTGATCCCATCGAGCGCATCATGCGAGCAAGTCCGCCTTTTTTCATCTTTTTCATCATGTCGCGTGTTTGCTCAAACTGTTTTAAGACGCGATTGACTTCTTGAACAGAGACCCCTGCGCCTGCGGCGATACGTCTCTTGCGACTTGCCTTAATCAAATCGGGATTGCGTCGCTCCTTTGGCGTCATGGAATTCAAAATGCCCTCTGTGTGCCGCAGTGTGCGTGAAGCGCTTTCTTCGTTGACGTGAGAAGCGGCTTCCTGAAATTGCGAGGGAAGCTTCTCGAGGATATTGGAGAAGCTTCCCATATTTTTCACTTGCATAATTTGCGCGCGGTAATCCTCGAGATCAAAGCGACTACTCGATTTAAGCTTTGCAGCAAGCTTTTGCGCTTCGGCGATATCGACGTTTTTGGCCACATCGCGCACAAGAGAAACAATATCTCCCATGCCAAGAATGCGCCCTGCCATCTGCTCGGGGTTAAAGGGTTCAAACCCATCGAGCTTTTCAGCTGTACCAACAAACTTAATGGGTTTTCCTGTTACGCAACGCACAGAAAGCGCAGCGCCCCCTCGGCTATCGCCGTCTAATTTTGTGAGGATGACGCCCGTAAGGCTCAACCGTTCGTTAAAGGCTCGAGCCGTATTCACAGCATCTTGGCCGAGCATCGCATCAACAACAAAGAGCGTTTCCACGGGTTTTAGAAATTGCGATAACGATGAAATCTCTTGCATCATCGCTTCGTCAACGGCTAGGCGACCTGCCGTATCGACAATCAACACATCAAAAAGGTGGTGCTTAGCGTAATCAAGAGCATTTTCGGCAATCGAAAGAGGCGATTGACCAACCGTGCTTGGGAAAAATTCAGCACCTGCTTGAGCGCTTACCGTTTTTAACTGCTCGATAGCAGCGGGTCTATAAACGTCAGCCGAAACGGTGAGAATGCGTTTTTTCGTGGTTTCAATGAGGTACTTCGCAAGCTTACCAGCGGTCGTTGTTTTACCAGCACCCTGTAGGCCCGCTAAGAGAATCACGGCAGGAGGCTGCACATTAAGGTGAATGCTTTGCTCTTCTCGTGAGAGATCGCCTCCGATGACAGCCGTCAGCTCTTTTTCGACAACGCCAACGAGAGCTTGACCTGGATTAAGAGAACCAATGACTTCTTGCCCAAGAGCTTTCGCTTTAATGCGACTTGTGAGCTCACGAACAACAGGGAGAGCTACGTCAGCTTCTAAAAGAGCAAGGCGCACTTGGCGGAGCATGTCACGCGTCTTTTCTTCTGTTAAGCGAGCCTGTCCGCGCATTGTTTTCACAATGTGCGCAAGTTTTGTCGTGAGGTTATCAAACATGGTTATCTTTACGTGAATATTCTTTGGTCAAAGAAACCCACGGACAAGCACGAGTTTGTCTTACAATCGTACTTGTCGCAGGGGTATCGAAATTGAGCCCTATTTTAAGGCATTGGGCCTGAGGCGATGCGTCTAATTTTCTGCGCAAAACAAAGGCCCTTACTGAGATAAAAAAAGCGGCTAGAAGAATCGGAGAGATACGGATGCTTAGTGGCTTTCCTGTTGCTTGGGCGGCAGCCTTCTTGTACGGCGTTTATGCAGCGCTTATTTTGCGCACCTTGCGTACGTCTAAGGCTCAGGCAAGCCGCGCTCTTTTGTATGGCGGTGCTCTCGCACTTATCTTGCACGGGCTTGCTCTTTGGGGCTCAATCTTCGCCGATAGCGTGCGCTTTGGTTTTGCTTATGCGCTCTCTTTAGCGCTTTGGGCCGCAGCTTTTGTCATTATTGTGGAAAGTGCGATTCGTCGTGTGACGATTTTGACGGGTTTTGTTTTCCTTTTGGCAGTGCCCGCCTCCGTTTTGCCGCAGTTTTTCTCAGGCTTTGTGATTTCAAATGAGGCGACATTTGCCTTTAAGGCGCATTTGGTGCTCGCCTTTTTGGCCTACGGCTTTACGATTGATGCTGCGGTGCAGGCGGTCCTTCTTTCAGCACTATCTCGGAAGATGAAACATCCGAGCGGCAATGTCGATAGCGGGTGGCTCGCAAATATGCCTGATTTGATGGCCATGGAGCGCATTTTCTTTCGGATTATTCTCTGTGGCTTTGTCTGCCTAACAGGAGTCTTAATCTTTGGCGCTTGGGTGACAAGTGAATACTGGAATGTGCTTTTTGATTTTGATCACAAGACACTGTTAACTTGGCTATCTTGGCTTATTTTTGCCGTGCTTTTAGTTGGTCGCTATCGATTTGGTTGGCGTGGTAAGACCGCACTTATTTGGTTTTGGGTGGGAGCAGCAACGCTAGCGATTGCTTATCTTGTTTATCGGCTATTGATTGAATTAAGGGCTTTCTAAAGGAATTTAAAGATGGGACGCATCCTATTTTTTATCGGTCTTGGCATTATCCTTTACGCCCTTGTTCGTATGGCTCTGTCGGGTTTTATTCAAACGAAAAAGCGCCCAAAAAGAAAGGCTCAAGCACGGTCTCGTACGACAAAAAAGAAGTTGATTCGTCTTTGCGAGTGCCCGGTGTGTAAGACGCACTTTGCGGAAGAAGAAGCCGTCTTAGGCGACGGTGTGAAGTATTGCTCGGAAGCCTGCCGCGCTAAGGCTCGTCACGAAGATGAGGACTAAGAGGATCTTTATTCAAGCCGATGGGTGGGCAAAAGGCGTTCTCATTTCGCCTTCAAGCCACTTTAATGCGCGCCCAGAAGGCGTTGTTCCCAATTTAGTGATTCTGCATAACATCAGTTTGCCGCCTGGAGAATTTGGCACGGGCGACGTGCGTGAGCTTTTCCTTGGAAAACTCGATACCACGAAAGACGCCCGTTTGGCCGACTTAGAAGGGCTTCGTGTGTCGTCGCACTTTTTTGTTTCAAGAGAAGGTGAAATCGAACAATTTGTTAGTTGCGAAAATCGCGCTTGGCACGCAGGGGTAAGCTCCTACCTAGGCCGTGATAACTGTAACGACTTCTCAATTGGCATCGAACTCGAGGGGACGGATGCTGTTGAGTTTGAGAACGCACAGTACGTGAGTCTTGTTAAACTCCTTCGCGCTTTGTCTAAGTTTTATCCAATTGAAGCAATCGTGGCGCATAGCGATGTCGCCCCAGGACGGAAAACCGACCCAGGCCCACACTTTGATTGGGAAAGGCTAGAAAAAGCGCGCGAAGACTTCGGTGCGCCTAAGTTTCCAGGAGCGGCCGCTGCTATGGCCCGTAGCTTAAAGAGAGCGCAAAGGGACGTCGGTAAGCTTGTCTAAAGAGTAGAAGGATTAGGGATGAATTTTCTTTATTGGCTTGTCAATTTAATTGCTTCTCTTTTGGGGTGCGTCATCTTACTTCGCGCCTATCTTTGGACATTAGCGATTAGTCCGCGAGATCCGATGGTACGCTTTGCGTGGAAATTTACCGATTGGCTTGTTAATCCTGTCGCTTACGTTGTGCGGGCAAGAGGTAACTGGGATTGGGCCAGTCTATTTTCTGCGCTACTCGTGGCATTTGCCGCAACGCTTTTAGCCCGTGAAGTGACAGGTTTCCCTGCCACAGGATTGTCGTTTGCGATTGCGCCTTTTGCGCTTGTCTTGCGTTGGGGCGTGGATCTACTGACGTGGTGCTTAATTTTTTACTGCGTGATGAGTTTCTTTGCGAACCCATTTTCGCCGTACTACGCCTTGTTGGCTACACTCGTCGATCCGTTTTTGAGACCTTTACGTCGTATCTTGCCGACAGTGGGGCGCTTGGATTTTTCACCGATTGTGCTTTTTATCCTACTGAGCGCCCTTGATGCCTTTGTCATCGTTCCCGCAAGTACGGGGCTGTTGCTTCTTTAGACATTAAAAAGGAAGTTCATCACGTCGCCATCGGCAACGACGTAGTCTTTGCCTTCGGCGCGCATCTTTCCAGCTTCCTGTGCGCCTTTTTCACCACCTAAGGCGATGTAATCGCTATAGGCAATGGTTTGTGCACGAATAAAGCCGCGTTCAAAGTCTGTGTGAATGACGCCAGCGGCCTTCGGCGCGGTATCTCCCTTGTGAATTGTCCAAGCGCGTACTTCTTTGGGGCCTGCTGTGAAGAATGTTTGCAATCCAAGAAGAGAGAATCCCGCGCGAATCACGCGATCTAAACCTGCCTCAGTCATTCCCATATCTTCTAAGAAGACAGCTTTGTCTTGATCGTCCATATCGGCAATTTCTGCTTCGGTTTTCGCGCAGATGGCAACCACGGGTGCATTTTCTTTTGCCGCGTAGTCACGCACAGCATCCAAAAGGGGATTATTTTCAAAACCTGCGTCATCCACGTTAGCCACATACATCACAGGCTTTAGCGTTAAAAGGAATAAGGGGTGCAGCTCTTCAATTTCTTCTTTTGTAAGATTTGCGGCACGCGCGGGCTTTCCAACGTTAAGAAGTGGAGCGACTTTTTCTAGTGCTAAAACGAGTTTTAGCGCCTCTTTGTCTCCTCCTTGGCGGGCTTGCTTTTGATAGCGATTTAGCGCTTTTTCGACACTTGCGAGGTCAGCAAGAGCGAGTTCTGTGTTAATCACTTCAATGTCATCAATGGGATTGACTTTGCCTGCGACGTGAACGACGTTCGCATCGTTAAAGCAGCGCACGATGTGAGCGATGGCATCGCACTCACGAATGTTGGCTAAGAATTGGTTTCCGAGTCCTTCGCCTTTACTTGCACCGGCAACAAGTCCTGCGATATCCACAAATTCCACAGTGGCAGGTACGATGCGAGCGGGATTGACAATTTTCGCTAGCGCCTCTAACCGAGCATCGGGCACTTCAACGATGCCGACATTGGGCTCGATTGTGCAAAAGGGATAGTTTTCTGCCGCAATTCCGGCTTTGGTTAAAGCATTAAAAAGGGTGGATTTTCCGACATTCGGCAATCCGACGATTCCGCATTTAAGTCCCATAGTCGTCCCTAAATCATTATGTGTGTTCTACTAAGTCAAGGGCTTTCTTGACCTCGGTTTCATCAAAAAGAGTTACGCCCGCATTCTTCAAGGCGCACGCTGCAACGCCTAAGCCAGGAATGCACCGACCTGTGTGAGAGCCATCGTAGACCTCGCAAGTCGAGCAACTCGGGCTCTTTGACTTTAGCACAGCGGTATTGACGTGATATTTCTTGGCTAGGGCAACAAATTTTTCGGCGCCTTTGACATAAGCTTCAGTCACGTCGGCGCCTGTTTTTGTTAAGACGCGGCCCTTGCCGTCTAAAACATCTTGAGCGGTTTTCCCAGGTTCAATTTCTGCGGCCTCTCGGGGCGTATCAAGGCCTCCGGCGCACTCTGGGCAAAGGACTGCGACCTCGCCCGTGTTAAGCATCACGTGAAGGCGTTTATCGACAACGCTCGGTAGGGTTCTTGCATCATGGCGACAGCACTGACCAACAAGGCAGGCGCTCATCAATAACTTCACTGTCATTTATTCGTTCTCCTCTTCGGGCTTTGCTTTTGGCGCGTGAGCGTACTTTCCAATCGTGCGTTCGACACTCGCCATTTTGCCGCAAATAAGATTATTCACGATTTTCGTTGCAGCCATAAGGCACGTCTCAAGGGGCGCACGCTGCTCGGCAGGGGCTCGACCTAAGACCCAATCGTAGACCTCCATTTGTGGGCAAAAAACGCGCGGGTGCCCGATGCCAAAGCGAAGTCGCCAAAAGTTTGGGGTTCCTAGCTTTTCTGTGATGTCTTTTAAGCCATTGTGTCCAGCGTTTCCGCCTCCGAGCTTGATTTTCATCGTCCCAGGGACCAAATCGAGTTCGTCGTGAGCCACAAGAATCTCTTCGGGGGCAATTTTGTAGTAGGAGCTAACGGCTTGGACGGCCTTGCCCGACAAATTCATGAAGGTCGTGGGCTTAAGTAACCAGAGATCCCCCGCATCCGTGCTCAAACGGGCGAGAAGCCCGAAAAAACGGGCTTCGTCGCGAAACGTGATTTTCGCGTCTTTGGCAATGAGGTCAAGATAATCGAAACCTGCGTTGTGACGAGTTCCCGTGTAGTTACTGCCTGGATTTCCAAGACCCACCAAAAGACGGATGTTTTGAGAATTTGCCATATTCTTTTAAGAGAAAAGGTTCGCCAACCGAGTTTGGAAGGCGAACCTTTCTTAGTAAAAAAGAAAGACTTAGGCCTTCTTTTCTTCCTTAGCGGCATCAGCCGCAGGCGCTGCAGCTTCAGCAGCAGGAGCTGCAGCCGCAGGAGCCGCACCATCGGCAGGAGCCGCCGCAGCAGGAGCAGCTTCAGCGGTTTCTTCAGCAATTGTTGTCACTGTGGCAACAGGCTGATTCGGGTTAACGGCCTTAACGTTTTCAGGAAGCTTCAAGTCGCTCACACGCATTGTGGCTGCTCCCGACATACCAGACAAATCCACATCGATAAATTCTGGTAAGTCCTTGGGTAAGCACACCAAGTCAACGCTCGAAATAATGTGGCTAATAAAGCCATTTTCAAGCTTAACAGCGGGGCTCGATTCTTCACCGAAGAAGTGCAACGGCACACGCATTGTCACGTTCGAATTCGGGTCAATGCGTTGGAAGTCAACGTGTAAGCACTGATTCTTATAGGGGTGCATCTGGAAAGAACGCAGGACAACGAGTTCGTCTTTCCCATCTAATTCCATCGTCAAAATCGAGGCATGGAACTTTTCTTTCTGAAGATCGTAGAAAAGCTCTTTGTGGTCGAGTTCAATGGGCGTTGCGGCGACATTGTTTCCGTAAAGAATTCCCGGAACTTTGTTTTCGCGGCGCAGGCGGCGGCTCGCACTCGTACCCTGCGCTTTACGCGTAATGGCGATGACTTTCATAATGGTTTACTCCAAAAAGTAGGATCAATATCAATAACCGCTTTACTTTGTCAACCGCGACCAGTTCGGCAAAAAAAGCGGCGTTCTTTTATTAATTTCCTGTGAACAACGCGCTCACAGAATTTTCACGCGCAATGCGCGAAATTGTTTCCCCGACCAAAGGCGCGCAGCTTAACTGGCGAATCTTCGGGCAGGCCTGAGCCGCAGGACTTAATGGAATCGTGTCTGTGACAACGAGTTCGTCCAAAGCGGAGTTGGTAATTCTTTCCACAGCGTTTCTTGAGAGAACGGGGTGGGAAATGTAGGCTAGGACGCGTGTTGCGCCGCGCTCTTTTAAGGCGCCCGCGGCGTTGCAAAGCGTACCAGCGGTATCGACGATGTCGTCAGTAATCACGCAGGTGTGCGAATTCACGTCCCCAATAATGTTCATAATTTCTGCCACATTGGCCTTCGGACGGCGCTTATCGATAATCGCGAGGTCAACGCCTAAGAGCTTGGCCATCGCGCGAGCGCGAACGACACCACCCACGTCTGGAGACACAACCATCAAATCGGGATAGTTATGAGAAACCAAATCGCCCAATAGCAACGGTGTGGCATAAATGTTATCGACAGGGACATCGAAAAAGCCCTGAATCTGGTCGGCGTGCAAGTCCATGGTGAGAACGCGGCTTACGCCAACGCTCTGAAGCATGTTGGCAACGACCTTAGCGGAAATTGCCACACGGGTCGAACGAGGCCGACGGTCCTGGCGGGCGTATCCGTAGTAGGGCATCACAGCTGTGATACGACGAGCCGAAGCGCGACGAAGCGCATCGACCATAATCATCACTTCCATTAAGTTGTCGTTTGTAGGCGAACAGGTGCTCTGAACGATAAAGACGTCAGAGCCGCGGACATTTTCATTGATTTCAACCATCACTTCGCCATCGGCAAAGCGGTTGACGGTAGCGCGTCCCATGGGGATATTCAGGTACTGCGCAACGGCGTGAGCAAGTTTCGGATTGGCATTGCCAGAGAAGATTTTCACATCATCCGGACACATTGTGGGCATAATCAACACCTTTCGCAAACGCCGCGTAGTGCGGTGATGCGGCTAAATTCGATTCGTTTGAAAGAGCCGCTGACAACTACAAAATCAACAACATAAGCGACGGAAAAGCGGTATTTTCGTCGCGTAAAAAGGCTGGCAGGGGAGGATGGATTCGAACCATCGAATGCCGGAATCAAAATCCGGTGCCTTAACCACTTGGCGACACCCCTACGAGAAAAACGCCGTATTCTACCCCAGAGGGCTCGAATTCAGGGGATGAGAAGCGAGAATTTTTGCAATATAGCCCCGAAAAGATGTCGGAAGACCACGAAAAAGTGTTTTTTTGTCTTCGAAATCGGGAAGAATTCTAAAAACAGCCGACCCCGATCCTGTCATACGAGCCTCTGGTCCCAAAAGGGTTAAAGCCTCTTTGATTTGGGAGTTGATGCGCACAGCAACCGTTTGCATGACATTGGTTCCGAATAAGCTGGGCCAAGAGGCATCAAAGGCTTTTTGAGCTCTAGTTGGGCTTACCGTCGCGCAATCTCTTTTTAAGTCAGCTGCCGTGTAGATTGCTTTCGTTGAGGTGCCGACGCTAGGCATCACGATGGCAACGTAAGACTCGGGGACGTGAATTTCTGTCAGTTTTTCGCCAATTCCTGAGGCAAAAGCATTCTTTCCAAAAAGGAAAAAAGGAATGTCTGCTCCTAATTGAAGACCGATTTCGGCTAAGGCCTTTTGGCTGAGATTCAAATTCCAAAGCGAATTTAGTGCCATCAGTGTTGTTGCCGCATCGCTTGACCCGCCACCAAGACCAGCGCCCACGGGGATGCGCTTAGTCACGTGGATTTTGGCTCCGAGGGAACACTGTGTTTTTTGCGCTAAAAGCTTTGCCGCTCTCACGGTAAGGTCACTTTCAACGGGGCCTGTTAAGTCACCTGTACGCTCAAAAGTCGGTGTTTCGAGACGCTCGATTGAGAGGGTGTCGGCTAAATCAATCAGAACGAAGACCGATTCAAGCTCGTGATAGCCATCGGGCCTTCTGCCCACAATATGTAAAAAGAGATTGAGTTTGGCAGGCGCCATGAGGTTTTGAAGGGCTCTACGCATTAGAGAGTGACCTCGCTTGCGGCAAGATTGATAAGAAAGTCGCTATTTTCAACACGAATTCGACGGGCCGTGCTTTGGGGGACGGGTTCTTTGATGTCGACGGTGAATCCTGCCTGAAGAAAACTCGTTTCACTTATTTTCTCAAATTCAATGTTGGGGTCAGGAACGCCAGAAAGCCAGCTTAAGAAAAGATCGATAGAAACCGGAAAACCAATGAGCCTTGTAAAAAGCGCATCAGCATTTTCGCTTGTGATGGGGTCTTTCCCTATCTCGGTATATGTTGCTTCGTTTTCTTTGACCTCAAGGCGAGCGAGGGTGGCATTTAAGGGACCTAGAATCGTAAGGAAAAGAGAGTCTGCTGATTTGTCGAGACGAAAGCGCGCAGAAAAACGGCGTTTCGTGTTGCCTTTTTCTTGAACGGAAAACTGTCCGATAAAGCGGCAATCGGGAGCGCTTACTTCAGTCTGAAAGACTGAGCACCCTCCTAGGCTCAGAGCGACGCTTGATAAAAGAAGTGTTCTACGATTGATCATCGAGTGGCATCCCTTAACTGATCGGCTAGGGAAAGAGCCTCTGGATTTTCAGGATGCTCTTTTAAAACAGCATTCACGAGTGCCTTTGCCTCGGGAAAGCGCTTTTCCATCATAAGGACAGTCGCAAGGTGTAGCGTAATTTCCGCTTCTTTGCTGTCTAATTTCAAGGCTTTCCTTAGCCAGGTTTCCGCTTCTTTGTAGTTTCCTTCACGAAACTTAAGCCAGCCCATTGAGTCCAAAATCGCGGCTTCTTTGCCGCCCGAGAGTTCAAGCGCCTTTTCAATTAAGGGTTTTGCGTCTTTTGTGCGAATGCCTCGATCAAGCCACATATAGCCCAAACTGTTGTATCCCTGTGGGTCATTGGGCCGAAGACTGATGTAGCGACGTAGGAATGTTTCAGACTTTTCAATCCAGCCGATTTCTTCGGCAACCATTGCCGTGCGCAGTAAGAAGTCGGTGTTTTTGGGCGTTAATTCACAGGCCGCCTCGTAGTACTTCATTGCCTCGGATTTTCGATTTGCAGCGGCAAGCATTTGACCAGCTAAAAAGGAAAATTCCGCTTTCTGCTCAGGTTTTTCTGTTCGAATGGCGGTAATCGCTGCGCAAGCTTCGTCAACGCGACCGAGCTTATCGAGAATTTCCACCTGTTTTAGGCGCGCAGGAATGTACTTGTCACCTTTTTGAACTTTTGAAAAAAAGTCAAGCGCCTGATCCCATTTTTTCTGATGGATGGCAATGACACCTAATTGCACGTAAGCGGCATCGGGTAGAAAACGCTTTTCTTTATCGAGATCTGCTAGGTGCAAATAACGGTGGTAATAGACCGAGGCGGCGTCATACTCTTTCATTTCTTGGGCGACAACGCCACACAAAAAGAAGGCCTGCGCATCATTGGGGGCCGTTTCTTCGATTTTCTTTAGTTGCGCAAAGGCGGCTTTTGTGTCTTTTGTCCGCGCGAGAGCCTTGGCGTAAGCAATGCGCACGTGAAAATTCTTGGGGTGCTTTTTTAAGAAAGCATTGAGACGCTTTTTTGTACTTTCTGGGGCACTTGCGAATTCAAAATCGGCGCTTTCAAGAAGAATTTGCGCATTATCTGGTGCCAATTGATGGGCTTTGAGAATGTGGGCAAGCCCTTTGTCGTTGAGCCCTGCGGCTTTTGCGGCAAGTGCGAGACTGCGTTCGGCTAAAGCGTTTTCGCCCACAACTTTTCCGATTTGACTGAGAAGGTTGTAGCGAATCTTTTTATCGGGAAACGATTCGGATTCGGCTGAAAAGCGATCGAACAAAACAGCGTAGTCGTGAGATTTCTGAATTGCCTTACTTAAGAAGTCGCTAGCAACCTTTTCGTTTTTCGCACGCCCTTCGGCAAGAGCCTTTTCAAGAAGAACATGCTCGTTTTCTTTATCTAGGGTATCGAGAACCTTTTTGGCCTCATCTGTTTTCTTTTTGTCTTTTAAAACAAAGCCGATGCGATAGGCCTTCTCAGCGAGCTCAACATTTTTGGCATTGCGTGAAGCGTCTAAAAAGGCAAACCACGCGTCTTCATAGAGCTGACGCTGTAAGGCAATCTCTCCGAGAAGCACTTCGGCAAGGACGGTGGGTTTAACGTCTTGAGGCTCAAGCTGAGACGCAAAAGAATTCGTGCTAAGAGCGCAGGCAAATGTGGCAGCACTTCCTAGCGTTAAACCAATTCGAGACAGTATTGAAGGCACGGAAATCCTCGAAAATATTGAAGAGGCAAACTATAACGCAAAGGAAACGCCGAAGAAACGTGTAGCAAAAATGTGTAGCAAAAAGGAAATGCTCCGCTTTTAGAGGCGGAGCTGTAAGCTTTTATTAGTCCAATTAGGCAATCTACTTTCGCGTGCCTGCAACAAGGTCAATGAGCGTAAGTGTCGTTTCAAGACTCTTTACCCACGGCCCCATTGGCAAGAATTCACAGTTTGAATGGAAGTTGTGTGCTCCCGTGAAGTAATTCGGCGTGAGGATTCCTTTTGAGGAAATGAAAGATCCGTCTGTTCCTCCACGCATAGCGATGGTTTTTGGCGTAACGTCGACAATTTCTAGCGCGCGGTATAGATAATCAATCCCGATGTGATTTTCTTTTGTGACGGCATCGGCAATGTTGGCATAGACATCAGTTTGCGTGTAGCTAATCTGAGCCTTGGGGTGCCGCGCTTTCAGGAATTCAACGGCTTTTTCTAAAAGAGTCTTTTTCGCTTCATAACCAGCTTTTGAATGGTCGCGAATGTTGAATTCAATGCGAGCCTTCGAGGGGCCACCCTCGATATATTTCGGGAGAATGAAACCTTCACGCAATTCCGTGAATTCAGGCATCTCTCCACGGTCTAAGAGGTTTAAGAAGTCATGAGCGACCATCACAGGATTTACAAGAACGCCCTTAGAAGACATCGGGTGCGCAGAAACGCCCTTAATGCAAAGCGTTGCACTGCCTGCGTTAAAGGTTTCAAAAACCACTTCGCCTAACTCACAAGAGTCAATCGTGTAAGCGAACTCAACGGGGAATTTTGTGAAGTCAATTTTCTTCGCTCCCCGAAGACCGATTTCTTCATCGGGTACGAAAGCAACATAGATATCGCCGTGCGGACGATTTTCTTTTGTCACAATTCCTAGCGCTGTCATGACGTTTGCTATCGCGCTTTTATTGTCAGCGCCTAAGACAGATGTGCCATCAGAGACAACAATGTCATCTCCTTTGTAGCGTTCAACTTCGGGGTGCTCAGCGATACGCATCCAAATGTCTTTTTCTGGGTTTAGACAAATGTCTCCGCCCTTGTAATCCTTAATGACTTGCGGGTGAATCTCTGGGCAAAGCCCGCAATCGACTGTATCCATGTGAGCGCACCAACCAACGGCAGGAGCCGCTTTGCCTTTAGGAAGATTGGAAGGGAGTTTCCCTGTGACAACAGAAAACTCTGAGACCTCGACATTCTCAAACCCGAGCGCCTTGAGCTCTTTAGCGAGTAGGTTCGCAAGCTCAAACTCCTTGGGATTACTTGGCACAGTGTTTGCCTTCGGATCGCTTTGTGTGGGAATTGCGACGTAGCGCAAAAAGCGTTCTAAAAGTGCTTCTTTCTTATCCATAGTTGCCAATTACCTATCAAAAGGAAAAAAGGGCCAGTGTCTTTAAGACGAAAGGGCTGGCCCAAAAAACCATACAAAAGTTATGCTGTGAAAATGTACAAAATGATCAGTGTCACAAAGGCGGCAGGCGCCGTGCGTTTGACGATTTCAACGGGGCTTACGCGTGCCACGCCCGCTAGAAGAATCACACCACCGGCAAGCGGCGAAGAAATACGTCCGAGACCAGCGGAAATCATCGCAAGATACCCTAAGCCATCGATTGTGAGACCGAAAGATTGTGCGTGTGGTGTCACGGCTTCGTTAAAGGCAAAGGCCGCGGCATCACCAGAACCTGTTAAGACGCCCAAAATGTAGGGACCGGCGCTACCGCCAATTTTGGCGATTTCGTTGGAGTTCTTTAAGAAATCCACGAAAAGATCAATAACGCCACAGGCACGAAGGCCCGCTGCGAAAACACCAGCGGCGATGATGATGCCCATGATGTTTGCGTAGCCTTTACCCATGCCATCAAAGAACTTCTTTGTGACTTCCTGTGGGTCAGAACGGGTTACTGCGAGCGCATAAATCGTGCCGACGAGCATAGCGGTCGCGACAGAAATCTTCACAGACGGAATCCAGATAGCAAAGACAAGAAGGAGCGCTACTGGAACGAGAGGCGCAATGGCGTAAAAGACGTTGGGTGACTCAGGAAGAGCGCTTGCCGCTTCACTTTGGAAATCACCGAAACCTT
>CAVAQL010000016.1:0-17104 GCA_963590825.1 Bacteroides caccae
CTGTTTCTAAGTTCACGAGTGCCTCAGCAATCGGTTCTGCGGCTTTGCCAAAATTAACGATGTTTTTGTCTCTTACTAAGCGGATGGCTTCTTTTAATTCGTCACGTTTTCCTAAAACACGTTTCACGGTATCAATAAGAGTTGTTTCGTCGGCTTTGAGGACGCGCTCTCCGAGCTCAGGAAGGATTTCTTGCTCCCAAGCTTGGTGGGGGATTTCCCAAGCTTCAAAGCCGTCCTTAATGGGGCCAGGCCCTATGGCGACAACGGGTCTCAAAAAGACAAACGCATAATCGAAAATAACCCCTGAGATGTCGCTAACCATCACCGCTGCGCGCGATAAGCTCGTAAACCCATCGGGGTTGCGGTCAAGTTCGATATGGGGATTCGCTTTAATATCCGCTAAGACCTTTCCCATCACGTCCTTATCAGAGACAAAGCTCTGTGGGTGAGGACGCAATATGACGTGAAACCCTTCTTTTGCGAGCATCAAAGGAATGGCAGACCCCGTTTGGGTTAAAAGGCCGTTTCTTCCCCACGTTGGAGCCACAAGCACGGTTTTTTCTTCAATGTGTTCGCCTTCGGCGTCTTTTCTCTTCACTAACCCATCAAGATAGGGGCACCCGAGAAGCGGTAAGTCTTTGGCTTTTGTCCCGCGAATCTTTTCTAGTGCTCTTAGGCTCTTTACTTGGCCGAAAGCCGCGCAAAACACCGCATCGTAATAATCAAAACTAAAAAGCTTATAGGTGTGAATATCACCTACCGCATGAACGATATGCACGTACTTTTTAACGCCAGCACTGCGTTTAATCTGTAAGACATCAATCCCGGGAGTCGTCAAAACAAAGACATCAGCTTCCAGAAAACCTAAGGCTGTGTAAGCGGTATTGCCTTTCCCAATGAAACGCGCTTTAACGTGATCGAAACCACTTTCAAAGACGGGATCGGCTTCATCGCTTGTAAGAAACGTGACGTCCACCCCTTTTTCATTGAGTGCCTCTAAAACAGGCTTAAATGTGGACCAGTAAGCCTTACCTTCCGAGTAAAAGACAATCGCATTCCCTTTTAAATCGTCTTTTTTCCCTGTAAAGCGAAAGAAAAACGCTCTGACTAAGCTTGGCAGACGTCGAATCAAAAAATAAGCGCTTGAAACTAAACCCACAACCACAGAAAGCAACATGCTTCCTGTGCCAGGATCAAGATAGGCCCAAGCGTTTGCCGGTGAAATCAGGCAAAGGATGACGCCAAAGAAGAAGCCATGGCGCTCGTTTACTCTCATTCGAGTCTGAATTCCTTTTTGATGATTTCAATGAGATACGTAGCCAGTTTATCGGAAACGTTTTTGCTACCCTTTTCTAGGTTCATTTCCGTTAAGCAATCAAGCACTCGCTCACGAAGCATGGAGCTACTGACGCCTTCAGTTCTCGGAAAAATTTTGAGTTTCTCAGGCGGAATATGGTTGGAGTTATCGGCTCCATGCACCAAGTAATCGCAATGGTGCTCTTCTAAGAATTCATTGGTAATGAGCCACGGACAGGAAACCACTTCTTTCACATCTCGCATGGCTAGCAAAATTTCACGACGCTCTTCAAAGTTAAGTTCAGGCGTATAGCCCTTCGTTTTCTTGACTTCTTCGTCACTTGTTAGCGCCACAACAACGTCGCCAATCTGGGCAGCCTTATGCAGGAGTCTTACGTGTCCGTGATGAATAAGAGTCGCAGACATATCGACCATCACGCGTGGTCGTTTGGTTTCTGAAGTCATAACTTGTTCCTTCGCATCGATGTGGGAGTGATGCGCAATTGTAAAAGTAAAAGGGGCTCTCCTCTTTTGCCCGGTGCGCTATTCTGTGCTTCTTTACTGAGCGCTGTAGTTCGATAGGAACGCTTTGGTGCGTTCTTCTTTCGGGTGTCCAAAGACTTCCTCGGGCGTACCCTTTTCTACGATGAGTCCCCCATCCATGAAAACAATCTGGTCGGACACATCACGCGCAAAACTCATTTCATGCGTAACGATAATCATCGTGGTGTGTTCTTTTGCTAAATCGCGAATCACACGTAAGACTTCGCCCGTAAGTTCTGGGTCAAGCGCTGAGGTTGGCTCATCAAAACAAAGAATGCTCGGTTCCATCGCAAGAGCTCGGGCAATGGCAACGCGTTGCTGTTGGCCTCCCGAGAGTTCATGCGGATAAAAGTTCGCACGAGCCTCCAAACCAATCATGCGCAAAAGCTCACGCCCATGCTCGATGATTTTGTCTTTATTTTCGTGATTTTTCTCAGCATTAAGCAATCGCGCCAACGTAACGTTTTCAAGAGCGGTGTATTGCGGGAAAAGATTAAAGTTTTGAAACACCAAACCAAAATGGCGACGACGACGGAAAAGATCGGCCTCATCGACTTTTTGTGCTGCTGCCCCATCGAAAACACGCTCACCATTAACGGTGACGGTTCCGCTTGTCGCAATCTCAAGGCTCACAAGACAACGAAGTAATGTGGTTTTGCCACCGCCCGATGGGCCAATCAAAGAAAGCGTCTGCCCCACTTCCAAAGAAAACGAGATATCACGCAAGACGGTTGTTGTGCCGTAACTCTTGCTTAAGTGAGAAACCTCAAGTATCGACATAACAAATTCCCTTTAGCGGAAGTAACTCAATTTCTTTTCTAGCGCAGAAAAGCCAATCGTGAGTAAACCAACGAACGCCAAGTAATAAACGCCCGTAAAAAATAGCGGCCAAATTAATCCCGAGTAGCCGTGAGATCCTTTGAGGAATGCAAAGCCCGCCCAAATGAGTTCTTGCATCGAAATAATGCGCGCAAGCGACGTATCCTTCACGAGAGTAATGATTTCGTTACTCATCGGTGGGATGATGCGCTTAATCATCTGTAGCAATGTAATCTTAAAAAAGATTTGGCGCCGTGTAAGCCCTAAGACAAGACCGGCTTCACGCTGACCGACGGGAACGCTTTGAATGCCACCACGATAGATTTCCGAAAAGTAGCACGCGTAATTGATGATAAACGCAACAGAGGCAGCGGCAAAACGGCCCGCATCGCCTCGTGGCCAAACGCTGACACCATCAAAGAGATAACCGGGAATGTAGAAAATGATGATGATTTGTAGCATCAAGGGCGTGCCGCGAATCATCCAAACAATCGTACGAGAGATATAGCGAATCGGCGCAGAAGAATTCATGCTACCGAATGCAATCACAAGCCCAAGTGGCAAAGCCCCAATAAGCGTTACAAGAAAAAGTTCAAGCGTTCGAAGAAAACCCTCGTTTAACGCTCCAATTACAGTCCAAAACACAATGGGTCCTCACAACCGAGGGCGCTAGCCGAAAAAAAGTGTCAAAAGTCCCCAGTCTTCGAGGCTTCGAAGACTGGGAAAAGTTGAATTCTACTTCTTCTCGATCAAAGCTTCCTGCACGCCGTACTTTTGCGCAAGTTTCAAAAGCGACCCATCGGCATACATCTTCTGAAAAAGAGCATTCAAAGCGGGCGTCAAATCAGAACCTTTGCGAAAACCCACGCCATACTCTTCTTTATTAAGTTTCACTGTGGCAACGAGATTTTTGTAGCTTGTCTTGGGGCCTACCATGGCCGCTGCCATCAAGGAATCCATAATCGCCGCATCCTGAGCGCCTGACTTTACTTCAAGAAGCGCTGTGGCCTGGTCGGTGACTTCGGTCACTTTAAAGCCATTTTCCTTAGCAACCTTAGCGCCCGCAGAACCGCTTTCAACAGCAAAGGACAGTTTCTTTAAATCCTTAACTGTCTTGTATTTCTTAGCCATTGATTTCGGCAAGACAACAATCTGCGCGTTATTTAGATAAGGCTCCGATGTGCTCATGGCGCTTTTAACTTCGTCCGTGAGCGTCATGCCATTCCAAACAACGTCGATATTTTTACTATTGAGTTCAAGGACTTTGTTATCCCAATCAATAATTTGAATTTCGCACTTAACACCGAGCTCCTTGGCAAAGACTCGAGCGAGATCGGCATCAAAACCAACCCAGTTGCCCTCCTTATCTTTGTAATCCATCGGGGCAAATTCTGTTACGCCAACAGTCAAAGCTCCCTTTTCTTTGACATAAGCCATATCACCGGCGGCCATTGCGGCTCCTGTAAACGCCACCAACAACGATGTTGCTGCGGCGACAAGTTTTGTTCTTAATGACATCATTTTCTCCTGATGAACATTGAAATATGGGATAAAAGTAGGCGAATCTTACCGATGTCGGCGAATTTAAGGCGAAAAAAGGCGACCAAAAGGTCGCCTCTTTGTGGTTAAGCTAGAGTGCTACTTAGAATCACTTACATTCTCGTAGCTCATCAGATCTTTATTTTCGTCACTGTCGGGTTCTTCACGTGTCGCAAAGAGCTCTTCAGCCGCACGGCGCGCCGCAGAAAGACCTGTGGTCTTCTCGGGAGCCGCACTTGCAAACATATCCTCAGAAATCTCCTTGGCAATCTCTTTACTTTCCTCGCTACGAGGTTCAAAGAGTTCGTCGGCCGCGCGTCTTGCTTCAGAAGATTCTGTCGTTGCCGCACGAGCGTCAAGAGCTTCCTTGTTCTTACGAGCCTTGCGAAGAGCAAGACCTGTTCCCGCAGGAATCAAGCGACCCACAATGACGTTTTCCTTTAAGCCGCGAAGGTTATCGCGCTTACCCATAATGGCCGCCTCAGTTAACACACGTGTTGTTTCCTGGAAGGAAGCCGCCGAGATAAAGGAATCGGTCGAGAGAGAAGCCTTCGTAATACCCAAGAGAAGGTTTTCGTACTTCGCCGGAGTCTTTCCTTGCGCAATGACGCGATCGTTTTCGTTGAGCATTTCGCTACGTTCGACCTGTTCACCCTGAATGAAGTTTGTATCACCCGGGTCAACAATCTGAACACGGCGCAACATCTGACGAACAATCACTTCGATGTGCTTGTCGTTGATCTTCACACCTTGTAAGCGGTAAACGTCTTGAACTTCATCGACAATGTAGCGAGCAAGCTCTTCGATACCGAGTAAGCGCAAGATATCGCGAGGATCTGTGGGACCTTCGACGATTTCTTCACCACGCTGCACGACTTGACCATCGTGAACGAGGATTTGCTTATCTTTACCAATTAAGAATTCGTGTTCAACACCATCCTTATCGGTAATGATTAAGCGCTGCTTACCCTTGGTTTCCTTGCCGAAGGTAACGGTACCCGTTTCTTCAGCGAGCATGCCGCAATCCTTCGGGCTACGCGCTTCAAAGAGCTCGGCAACGCGTGGCAAACCACCCGTAATGTCTCGCGTCTTTTGCGATTCACGTGGAATACGTGCCAAGACCTCGCCTTGATGAATCTTCTGACCGTCTTGGACACCCACGAGAGCGCCCACAGAAAGCTGAATTGTCACAGCGTGGTTCGTACCTGGAATCTTGACTTCGTTACCTTCATCATCGACCAAGTGCACAGACGGGCGAATAACATTCAAAGCCGAACTCTTCGCGTTGCGACCAGCAGCCTTCGCTGAGGCCGATGTCTTCGGGTCGATAACGACCATGGTGCTCAAGCCCGTGACTTCGTCGACCTGATTCATCACTGTGAGGTTTTCGACAACATTTTCGAACTTCACCGTACCCGCGTACTCGGAAATGATCGGCAAGGTCATCGGATCGAAGGTGGCTAATTGTTCGCCGACCTTCACTTCCTGATCGGGATGAATCAGAAGCGTTGCGCCATACGGAATCTTATGACGTTCGCGCTCACGACCCGTTTCCTTATCGGAAATAACAAGTTCGCCCGAGCGAGAAATCACAATGAGTTCCTTCTTACCGTTTTGCACGTAGCGCATCGCAGGAGAGAATCCAACGACGCCAGCGCTCTTGGCTTCAACAGAGGAAGCAACAGCCGCACGGCTAGCCGCACCACCGATGTGGAACGTACGCATCGTTAACTGCGTACCTGGTTCACCAATGGATTGTGCTGCGATAACACCCACGGCCTCACCCGTATTGACAAGCGAGCCACGGCCCAAATCGCGGCCATAGCACTTGGCGCAAAGGCCATAGCGTGTTTCGCAGGTCAGAGGCGTACGAACCTTAACCTTGTCGACGCCTTCTTTTTCAATCTTGTCGCAAAGCTTCTCATCAAGCAAGACGCCCGCATCAATCAAGATTTCATGGCGGTTGTCATAAATTGGTTCAGCTGTCACGCGGCCTAAGATGCGATCGCGCAAAGTCTGGATGACTTCACCGCCTTCGACCAAGGCACGCATTTCAAAGCCGTTTGTTGTGCCGCAATCGTCTTCAACAACAACGAGATCCTGCGTGACATCAACCAAACGACGTGTGAGGTAACCTGAGTTAGCGGTCTTTAAAGCCGTATCGGCCAAGCCCTTACGAGCACCGTGAGTTGAAACGAAGTACTGCAACACGTTCAGCCCTTCACGGAAGTTCGATGTAATTGGCGTTTCAATAATCGAGCCATCGGGTTTTGCCATCAAGCCACGCATACCAGCGACCTGACGAATCTGAGCCGCAGAACCACGAGCGCCCGAATCGGCCATCATATAAATTGAGTTAAAGGACTCTTGAGAAACCTTGTTGCCGTGACGGTCAACAACGGGTTCACTTGACAAGTCCTTCATCATGACCTTACCGACTTCGTCAGCGGTACGGCCCCAAATATCAATGACCTTGTTGTAGCGTTCGCCAGCAGTGACTAAACCCGATGTGTACTGGTTTTCAATTTCCTTAACTTCAGCCTCGGCCTTATCAATAAGGTTTGCCTTCTGAGAAGGAATAGACATATCGCCGATACAAATCGAAATACCCGCTAGCGTAGCAAGACGATAGCCGTTATTCTTTAATTGGTCGGCAAAAAGCACTGTCGCACGAAGTCCGCACTGTCTAAAGCACTTATTGATGAGCTTGGCGATTTCTTTCTTCTTAAGTGTCTTATTTAATTCCGCAAAGGACATTCCGTGCGGCAAAATAGCACTTAAAAGAGCGCGCCCTGCTGTTGTTTCATAGCGCTTGAAGACCTCTTTTTCTTCACCGGTTTCGGCGTTGACTTCATATTCACGAATACGAACCGTGCAACGGGTCTGATGAACGATGACTTTCGCATCCAAAGCGCGTTGAACTTCAGCTAAGTCAGCAAAGAACATTCCTTCGCCAGGCGCATTAATGCGTTCGCGTGTGGCGTAGTAAAGGCCCAAGACCATGTCCTGGCTAGGAACAATCGACGGATCGCCGTTAGCCGGGAACAAGACGTTATTGCTCGCAAGCATCAAGCAGCGAGCCTCAAGTTGCGCCTCCAAAGAAAGCGGAACGTGCACAGCCATTTGGTCACCGTCGAAGTCAGCGTTGAACGCTGCGCAAACGAGCGGATGCAATTGAATGGCCTTGCCTTCAATTAACTTGGGTTCAAAGGCCTGAATACCTAAGCGGTGTAACGTTGGCGCACGGTTAAGCATCACTGGGTGCTCGTAGATGACCTCTTCGAGGATATCCCAAACAACAGGCTCCTGATTGTCGACCATCTTCTTGGCGCTCTTAATCGTGTTAGCTAAGCCGCGCTTTTCGAGCTTACTTAAGATAAAGGGCTTGAAAAGTTCGAGAGCCATTAACTTTGGCAATCCGCACTGCTGCAACTTTAATTCTGGGCCCACGGTAATAACCGAGCGACCCGAGTAGTCAACACGCTTACCGAGCAAATTCTGACGGAAGCGGCCCGACTTACCCTTAATCATGTCAGCCAAAGACTTCAAAGGGCGCTTGGAGGGACCAGTCATCGCTTTGCCGCGACGGCCGTTATCCAAGAGGCTATCGACCGCTTCTTGCAACATGCGCTTTTCGTTACGCACGATGATTTCTGGGGCCTTTAGCTCAAGAAGTCTCTTTAAGCGGTTGTTGCGGTTAATGACGCGACGATATAAATCGTTTAAGTCCGATGTCGCAAAACGGCCACCATCTAGAGGCACCAAGGGACGCAAATCCGGTGGCAAGACAGGAAGCACATCCAAAATCATCCACTCGGGCTTAATGCCAGAGCGTTGGAAGGCTTCGAGCACCTTTAAGCGCTTGGCAAACTTCTTAATCTTGGCTTCCGAATTCGTCGCCTTTAATTCTTCGCGAAGCTTCTCAACCTCAGCGTTGATATCGATCTTGGCTAAGAGTTCACGAATGGCTTCAGCACCCATCTTGGCTGTGAAGTCATTGCCGTAATCTACGGTTGCCTTAATAAAGTCTTCTTCGGTTAAAAGCTGGCCGCGCTCTAGTGGCGTCATGCCAGGATCGACCACGCAGTATGTCTCAAAGTAAAGGACGCGTTCGATATCACGAAGTGGGATATCGAGAACCATACCCATACGAGACGGTAAGCTCTTTAAGAACCAAATGTGCGCCACAGGGCTTGCAAGCTCAATGTGGCCCATGCGCTCGCGACGCACCTTCGAGAGTGTGACTTCAACGCCGCACTTTTCGCAGATAACGCCACGGTGCTTTAAGCGCTTGTACTTGCCGCACAAGCACTCGTAGTCCTTAACAGGTCCAAAAATCTTCGCGCAGAAAAGGCCATCGCGCTCCGGTTTGTATGTGCGATAGTTAATCGTCTCTGGTTTCTTGACTTCCCCGTAAGACCACGAACGAATCTTCTCGGGAGAAGCAATACCGACTTTAATTGCGTCGAAGTTGTCGTCGGCCGTAGCCTGACGAAACATTTCACGAAGCATATTCATTTCGTTTTATTCCTTCGTGTTAGCGTCATTCCTGACGAGGTCGATGTCAATACCCAACGACCGAATTTCCTTAACGAGAACATTGAACGACTCAGGCATACCTGCGCCAATCTGGTGTTCTCCTCCGACAATGTTTTCGTAGACCTTCGTACGGCCCGTGACGTCGTCGGACTTCACGGTGAGCATTTCTTGTAAGACATAGCTTGCGCCATACGCCTCCAAGGCCCAGACTTCCATTTCGCCAAAACGCTGTCCACCGAACTGCGCCTTGCCGCCCAAAGGCTGCTGCGTGACAAGGCTGTATGGGCCCGTTGAACGAGCGTGCATCTTGTCGTCGACTAAGTGGTGCAGTTTCAAGAAGTGCATGAATCCAACCGTCACAGGGCGATCAAAGGCTTCGCCTGTGCGACCGTCATACAAGGTCGCCTGTGTCTTACTTGGCGTTAATTCAAGGCGCTTCGCCTCTTCGTCTGTGAAGGCCAAGTCAAGCATCATGCGAATCTGTTCTTCTGTAGCGCCGTCAAAGACAGGGGTGGCGAACGGAACGCCACTACGTAAGTTGTTCGCAAGACGCATGATTTCCTCATCGGTGAGGCTATCAAGGTCTTCTTTCTTACCTGTGCCGTTATAGATCTTATCGAGGAAGGCTCGAATCTGACCGACTTGACGTGTCTTTTCGTCTTGAAGCATCTGGTCGATCTTCCAGCCCAAGCCCTTCGCAGCCCACCCAAGGTGGACTTCAAGAATCTGTCCAATGTTCATACGGCTCGGGACGCCCAAAGGATTCAAACAAATATCCACAGGACGGCCATCTGCCATATATGGCATATCTTCCACAGGGCAAATCTTCGAGACAACACCCTTATTACCATGGCGACCAGACATCTTGTCACCTGGTTGTAAGCGGCGCTTTTCGGCAATAAAGACCTTGACCATCTTAAGAACGCCCGGTGGTAACTCATCACCACGCTCAAGCTTTTCCTTCTTCTTACGATAGAGTTCTTTATTTTCTTCGCGTTTGCCTTCAATCATCGCGCGCGCTAATTCAACAAGCTTCTGATCTTCATCGGTCTTCATGCGAAGTTCAAGCAAGTCGTAGCCAGCGATACCTTCGAGAATCTCTTCGGTTAACGTGCAGGCCCCGAGCTTCTTAGCGCCACCCAAGGTCTTGTGATCTTTCAATTGGCGACGCAAGCGCGAGAAAACGTCCGTTTCAACAATCTGCAACGCATCGCGCAAATTGTTTTCGTAGCTCTCGAGCTGCGCATCGATAATCGATTTGGCGCGCTTATCCTTTTGCTTATCTTGCGCATCGCGCGTAAAGATTTGCACGTCCATGACGATACCAGCCATGCCAGAAGGAACACGCAAACTCGTATCCTTCACGTCACTGGCTTTTTCGCCAAAAATCACGCGTAAGAGTTTTTCTTCAGGCGTAAGCTGTGTTTCGCCCTTGGGTGTGACCTTACCGACAAGGACGTCACCGGCTTTAACCTCGGCGCCGATGTAAACGACACCGGACTCATCCAAGCGATTTAACTGCGCTTCAGCCAAATTCGAGATGTCGCGTGTGATTTCTTCAGGACCTAACTTCGTGTCGCGCGCCACCACATCAAGTTCTTCAATGTGAATGGAGGTGTAGCGGTCTTCAGCCACAACGCGTTCGCTAATCAAGACCGAGTCTTCGTAGTTGTAGCCATTCCACGGCATGAAGGCAATGAGCATATTCTGCCCAAGAGCGAGTTCGCCCGTGTCAGTCGAAGCTCCATCGGCAAGGACGTCGCCCTTGGCAATCACGTCACCCTTGGAGACAATCGGACGCTGATTTAATGTTGTCGATCCATTCGAGCGCGTGAACTTTTGCAAGTTGTAGATGTCAACGCCAATTTCGCCCGCTTTGTTTTCTTCGTCGTTAACCCGAACTACAACGCGGTTGGCGTCGACATACTCAATCATACCGCCGCGCGTGGCGCGAACGGAAGCTTTCGAGTCAACAGCCACCGTGCGTTCGATTCCTGTGCCAACGACAGGCTTCTCGGGTCTTAAGCAAGGTACGCCTTGGCGCTGCATGTTAGAACCCATCAAAGCACGGTTCGCGTCGTCGTGTTCCAAGAACGGAATCAAACTCGCGGCCACAGAAACAATCTGCGCTGGCGCAACATCCATAAAGTCGATGCGATCGGGGGAAGCCATAATGAATTCGCCGTTTTCACGAGCGCTCACCAAGTCTCCCAAGAGACGCCCCGACTCATCCATATCGGCATTAGCCTGAGCAATTACGTAGCGGCCCTCTTCAATTGCCGAGAGGTAAACGATGTTACCTTCGCCCTTAAGAGCGACGCCATCGACGACCTTACGGTACGGTGTCTCTAAGAACCCATAATCATTTAAACGCGCATAAAGAGCAAGCGAGTTAATCAAACCAATGTTCGGGCCTTCAGGTGTCTCAATCGGGCAAACACGACCGTAGTGAGTAGCGTGAACGTCACGCACTTCAAAGCCAGCTCTTTCGCGTGTTAAGCCACCAGGACCTAAAGCAGAAATACGGCGCTTATGCGTGATTTCCGATAAGGGGTTTGTCTGATCCATGAACTGGCTCAATTGCGAGGAGCCAAAGAATTCACGGATAGCCGCCGAAATCGGTTTTGAATTAATCAAATCTTGCGGCGTCAGGTTGTCGCTTTCGGCATTGCCGAGACGCTCGCGCACGGCGCGCTCAACACGAACGAGACCCGCGCGGAACTGACCTTCGGCGAGTTCACCCACGCAACGCACGCGACGATTGCCTAAGTGGTCAATATCGTCTACACCGTGAATTTCAACTGTGCGCGTATTGCCTTCTGCGTCTGTTAAAACCACCGTGTCGCGGCTATTTCTCAAGGCCACGAGCACTTGCATCGTGTCGATGATATCTTCATTGGTAAGGGTGCTCGCGCCCGTATCGGTCGGACGACCGAAACGGCGATTAATCTTCATACGGCCCACACGAGAAAGCTCGTAGGTTTCCGAATCAAAGAACAAGCGATTAAAGAGCCCTAAAACCGCATCTTCTGTTGGGGGCTCACCAGGACGCATCATGCGATAAATCGCAATGCGAGCCGAGAGGGCATCGGGCGTGTCATCTAAGCGCAATGTGCTTGAGATGTAACTGCCGCGATCGAGTTCGTTTGTAAACAACGTCTTGAACTGCTTAATTCCACCTTGACGCAATGCGGTTAAGACGTCTTCGCTAATTTCTTCGTTAGCGTCAACAATCTTTTCGCCCGAGGTTTCGTCATAAAAAGACGTTGCCAAAATACGGCCATAAAGCAGGTCATCGGGAATTTCGATGTGGTCTACGCCGTTTTCACGCATCAGACGCACGTGGCGCGCGGTGATGCGCTTATCTTTAGCGACAATGACGCGACCATTCTTACCCTTGATATCGACAAGGGCTGTTTCGCCTTGCAAGCGTTCTGGAGAAAGCTTCCAAATCGAGTTGGCACCTTCGGCGCCGAGTTCGAACGTATCGAAATCATAAAAGCGCGCAAGGATTTGCTCGGACGTCAGCCCAATTGCCTTTAATAGAATCGTTGCAGGCATCTTGCGGCGACGGTCCACGCGGAAGTAAATCACATCCTTGGGATCGATTTCGAAATCAAGCCACGAGCCGCGATAGGGAATTACGCGAGCCGAGAATAGGAGCTTACCCGAAGCGTGGGTCTTACCCTTATCGTGCTCGAAGAAAATACCTGGCGAGCGATGTAACTGGCTAACGACAACACGTTCGCTTCCATTGATTACAAAGGAAGCCTTGTCTGTCATAAGGGGGATTTCGCCCATATAGACGTCGTTTTCCCGGATCTCTTTAATCGTTCCAGGAGCTCCGGCTTCTTTATCATGGATTTCGAGTTGCACTTTAGCTCGAAGCGCAGAACTGTAAGTCAGTCCGCGCAACTGGCATTCGGCAACATCAAATTCGCAAGGCAAAAGCTCGTAGCTTAAAAACTTCAGTCTCGCATAGCCGTTATGGCTTGAGATGGGGAAGATAGAATTAAACGCGGCCTGTAAGCCTGTGTCTTTTCTGTCTTCGGGTTTAATATTGGCCTGTAAGAACTCTTCGTAGCTGCGTAATTGCATCTCTAACAAAGAGGGCACTTCAAGGACGCTCGGACGAGTTGCAAAACTTTTCCGAATGCGCTTCTTTTCAGTGAACGAGTACGACATGGACACTCCGTTCGAAGCTGTGGAAGAAAAAACTACGTTTCAGCAGATACCAGAAGAAAAAAAAGAAAAATCACCGAGTGACGCCAAAAACCGCGCGGCAAACGGCATCCCGTTTCGACCGTGCGGTAACACGTCAAAATTTAATGTTTTTTCTCTCTTATCATCCAGTGTCTGACTTTGAACTGGGTCGGTCAGTGTAACACACCTAACGGCCAAGTTCAAAGTCGCCTCAGAAAATGAGGCGACGCAGGCGAGGTGCCTGCGCCGACCTTGTGAACTTAAGATTACTTGAGTTCGACCTTCGCGCCAGCGGCTTCGAGCTTCTTCTTGAGCTCTTCGGCGTCGGCCTTCGCAACACCTTCCTTGACGGCCTTCGGGGCGCCTTCGACGAGGTCCTTGGCTTCTTTCAAGCCAAGGCCTGTGATTTCGCGCACGGCCTTAATGACGGCGATCTTGTTGGAACCGATTTCAGCCAAAACGACATTGAATTCGGTCTTTTCTTCAGCGGCCGGGGCGGCAGCAGCGGCTGGACCAGCAACGGCAACAGCGGCAGCAGCGGCGGAAACGCCAAATTTTTCTTCCATCATCTTGATCAGTTCACTGATTTCAAGAACGGTTTTCGAAGCAATCGCTTCAAGGATTTCTTCATTGGTCAGGGCCATTTTTGACTCCATAACGTTGTGTATAAGTTAGTTAAATATTAGGCAGCAGCCTTTTCCTGGGCATCGCGGTAAGCAGCCACAGTGCGCACAAAGCGCGCTGGCACTTCGTTGACCGTGCGGACGAACTTGGCAATCGGCTCGTTCATCGTAGCCATCAACTTGGCAAGGAGTTCTTCGCGGCTTGGCATCGTGGCGAGTTGTTCGATTTCGGCAACGTCCATAACGGCGTCGGGCATCGCACCACCCTTAATGACAAGCTTTTCGTTTTCCTTGGCAAATTTCGCCAAAACGCGCGCGGGAGCAACGGGGTCGGAAGCAAAACCATAAACGAGAGGTCCGACAAACTTGTCGGCCAAACCCGCATACGGCGTGCCTTCGACAGCGCGGCGCACGAGCGTGTTCTTAATCACACGCAACTGCACACCTTGTTCACGTGCATTCGCACGCAACTTGGTGACTGCTTCAACGGTCAGCCCACGGTACTCGGCGATCACAATCGAGGCGGTATTGGCAACAATGCCACGCACTTCCTCAATTACAGCCGCCTTATCTTGACGATTAAGACCCATGGTCTGGCTCCACTCAGAGGTGCTTGAAGAGTATTCTCTTCTCACACCGGTTCTTTAATAACCGGTTTTCACCTATCTCTGAGAGTTCTGCATGTCGTTACACAACATCGGCATATCTCTCTTTGAGGTTCAACCGTCTGCGTTGGACATCTTTTCCTTATGTTGGTTTATGCGCGGATTTCGCAATTTTTTTCAACGAAAAAGACAATTAAAGCTATCGATTTCCTAAAGCCAAACATCCGAAACCTTAGAAAACCGAGCACCTCCAACGGTCTTTGACAGCGGTCGAGACCAAGCTCGACCACCCAAAGCCCTCGAGACCTCACGGTCTCTAGTGAAAGAGTAATTTTTAGGAAAACTTCCTAAGTCTTACCCTCTCGGTATTGCTATTACAGCGTTGTTAAATCCACACGCGCACCGATTCCCATTGTTGAACTAATGGAAACCTTCTTGATGTAAACACCTTTCAATGCGGCGGGCTTCAACTTGTTAATCTGTTCGATTAAGGCCTTGAAATTCTTCACAAGACGTTCTGTCTCGAAAGAAGCACGACCAATGGCGGCGTGAACGATACCAGCCTTATCGGCACGGAAACGAACTTGACCAGCCTTGGCGTTTTTCACAGCCTGAGCCACATTCGGGGTCACGGTGCCAACCTTCGGGTTCGGCATTAAACCACGCGGACCGAGGATCTGGCCTAACTGACCGACAACGCGCATCGCATCAGGCGAGGCGATCACGACATCAAAGTCCATCTTACCGGCTTTAACTTCAGCGGCGAGGTCATCAAAACCAACGATGTCAGCACCAGCGGCCTTAGCTTCTTCAGCCTTCGCACCCTGTGTGAACACGGCAACGCGGATTGTCTTACCCGTTCCTTCGGGCATCACAACGGCGCCACGAACAGCCTGATCGGACTTACGAACATCGATGCCAAGCTGAATGGCGACGTCAACGGATTCATCAAACTTCGCTGTTGCGCAAGCTTTGACGGCGTCGAGCGCGGCATCCAAAGCATAAAGTTTCGATAAATCGTACTTGGCGGCATTGGCCTTAACACGTTTGGAAAGCTTTGCCATCTTACATGCCCTCCACGATAACGCCCATAGAACGCGCAGAACCCGCAATCATGCGAACACCCGCATCCATATCAGCAGCTGTCAAGTCAGGCTTTTTCATCTTGACGATTTCTTCTGCCTGAGCACGTGTAATCTTGCCAACCTTATCGGCCTGAGGACGTCCAGAACCCTTCTGGATTCCAGCAGCCTTCTTAATCAGGACTGTGGCCGGCGGAGTCTTCATGATAAACGTGAAGCTCTTATCGGCATAAGCGGTAATCACGACAGGAATCGGAAGACCAGGTTCCATACTCTGCGTCTTGGCATTGAATGCCTTGCAGAATTCCATAATATTGAGTCCACGCTGACCAAGAGCAGGTCCAACGGGTGGGGAAGGATTGGCTTTACCTGCAGGAATCTGCAGCTTAATAAAGCCGACAATTTTCTTTGCCATTTTTATATCTCCTTGGGTTCAGTCGCTTTCAGCACCATTACCAAAAGCTCCCCAATTGAAGTGAAGGGGCGCATTATGCCCGAGAGGCAAACTGAAATCAAATTCACCTCAGAGGCTAAAACACACCAAATTAAATCTTTTCGACCTCGTGGAATGCGAGTTCAACACTCGTATCGCGTCCAAAAATCGAAACAAAACAACGCAAACGGCTCTTGTCGTACATAACCTCAACGACACGGCCATTAAAGTCTGCAAAGGGTCCTTGTGTAATACGAACCACTTCGCCAGCCTCGAATTCGACCTTGGGACGGGGCTTTTCTTCGCCCTCGTTCATACGGCCTTTAATCTCAGCAATTTCTTCATCACGTAACGCAACAGGATGGTTATTACCGAGGAATTCAATCACGCGAGGCGTTGAATTCATCAGATGCCACGTATCGTCATTCATCACCATTTCGACAAAGACGTAACCTGGATACATGCGGCGTTCTGTTGTCTTACGTTGTCCGTTACTGCGAGTTTCTTCAACCTTTTCAATCGGAAGAAGCACTTCGCCAAATTGATCTCTTAAGTCGGATTGTTCAATGCGTTCAATAATGGCACGCTGCACGCTCTTTTCCATCGAGGAATAGACATGCAAGGTATACCAACGCATTCCAGGCGCCTTGGGAGAGGCCGACACTTCGGTTTTTTCCTCAGCATACGGCTCGGCAACAGGGGCCGCGACTTCGACATTTTCTTCGTTTTCAGCCATGATTCGTTTCTTTCTACGTAAATTAGAACGTCAGCTTTAAGAGCCCATCGTACATGGCCCACTGCACGAGTTTGTCGATGAAAAAGAGGTAAATCGCCACTGCCACAGCAAACGCAGAAACCATGCCTGTCGTTTGAATCGTTTCACGACGTGTCGGCCAAACGACGCGGCGAAGTTCTTCATAGGAATTACGACCATACGCGAAAAAGCGTTTGCCCGACGGGGAAAACGCTGCAATCACCGCTCCCAACACAAGTCCGCCCCCTAATGCGACAAGGCGCACGGTGAGCGTTTCGTCTGTTAAGAACGTGAAGGCGAGCAGTCCTGCGACTGCAACCAAAACCGCAACAAGAACCAAAACGGTGTCTAGTGTTGCATTCGGTGCTTTTTGCTCGGTTTGTGTACTCATTTTCTCTTTTTTCTTGTTACTTAAAGCGAGGAAAATATCTTTTCTTCGCAGATGGCGAAGCCGCGGACTGTGTTCGCGGCTTTTTTCGCACTATTTTTGGCAGGGGCAGAAGGAATCGAACCCTCAACCTGCGGTTTTGGAAACCGCTGCTCTGCCAATTGAGCTATACCCCTGTTCGACCGCAACTCTTTGCTCAAAGTTGCGGTCAAATTATTAAATTATTCAGTAATCTTCGCAACGACGCCCGCACCAACGGTGTGGCCACCTTCACGAATAG
>CAVAQL010000017.1:0-16534 GCA_963590825.1 Bacteroides caccae
CTCTTACGGGAAGCATTGAAGCAACTCCCGATTCTGGATCGCTTAATTTAGAAAAAGGCGCCTCTCTCACATTCCCTGGCGTTTTCGAAAATGAGACTATTGCCTTTAGCACACTAAAAGGAAAAGTCACATGGAAGGCCGCAACAGGGAAAACGCCACTTACTGTAGAACTTTCTGACTTTACCCTCGTCAACAATGATCTTTCTTTGACGTTAAAGGGTTCATGGAACGCTTCGGGAGGTGTAGCGGGCACTGCTGACCTCGATGGGCAAATTAAGGAAGTCAAAGCCACAAGTGCTTGGCGCTACATTCCGAAAAACATTTCTGCAGAAACTCGCCACTGGCTAGAAGGC
Organism: Bacteroides caccae; assembly: GCA_963590825.1. Classification (GTDB taxonomy): domain Bacteria; phylum Pseudomonadota; class Gammaproteobacteria; order Burkholderiales; family Burkholderiaceae_F; genus Duodenibacillus. Next base: position 354 of record CAVAQL010000017.1, read on the forward strand.
GCGTTGCGAGGCGGCATTGCTCGCGATGGCTACTATGTCGTTCGAGGTCCCTTAAAGGATTTTCCGTGGCATAACGCAGATACGAAAAAGGCGCATTTCTTAGCCACTGGAAAATTGACCGACGGCCTCTTAGACTTCGCGCCCCTTAAAGGGCGTCCTGCCGATGGAAAGTGGAAGACAGGTCACTCGTGGCCCGTGGTCAGTCAAATTGCTGGAACCTTACGCTTTGAAGGTTCTGGCATGGATATCAAAGCCGATACAGCAACAACGCTTGGCGCCACAGCGAAAAACGTACACGCTGTGATTCCTCAGATGGGCGTGGCCGATACCCACCTGACGATTGACGGGTCTGTGACGGCACCACTTTTACTTATGAGCGAGTATCTCGAGAAAAGTCCCGTGGGCGCCATGCTCTCAGGAGCCTTTAATGGCGCAAAGGCAACAGGGGATGCCGCACTTAATCTAAGCCTTATGATTCCTTTAGGAGAAAATCCTGCCAAGCACAGCGTCAAGGGACTACTTACTTTTGAGAAAAATGCCATTACGATGGCCTACCCGGTGCCACCGATTACGGAGCTTACTGGGAAACTCACATTCACAGAAAGCGGTGCAACTGCCGATAGCCTTATGGCTCAAGCTTTAGGCTCTGCCGTGAGTGCTCACGTGCTCACAGATGCCGACGGTACCATTCGCATCAGTGCAGCGGGAAAAGTATCGCCAAAGAAACTCGACTTCTTTGTCGATACGCCTTTAATGCGCACGATTCTTTCGCGGCTTGACGGTGAGAGTTCTGTTGCCGTTGATATTCGGATTCCGAAGGAAAAGGCGATTTCAGTGACCGCACTCTCAAACCTTGTTGGCGTGAAAAGTAACTACCCTGCCCCACTAGCTAAAGCTTCCGATGAGGCCTGGCTTACGACCTTCTCAAGTGAGCCTGTCACGCTTCGCGGTAAGAGCGCACGTCTTATGAAAATTACAGCTGCCAATAAGGTTGACCTTATTATGCAGTTTGAAGAAAACAACTCTGGGCTTCCTAGCTTAGGCGGTATTGGAATTGGAAAGAAGGCAGGGCTTCCCAATGCAGGTCTCGTTCTAGAGACCGACATCAAAGATGTGAACTTTAGAAATTGGGATTCGATTATCGCCGAATTCATTTCCGCAAGTAAAACCGATACTAAAGCAAGAACACAGAACGAGTCATTAACTTTACAAGAAGTTCGCTACAAAGCGAAGAGCTTCTCTTACGACGAAATTCATTTAACAAACCTCACAGGGCGCGCGAAGTGGCATGGAAAAGAAACGTGGAGTTTCTCAATCGACAGCACCGAAGCCACAGGACTCTTAACTTGGGACTTTGCTCGAGGACCGAACGGACACGTTCAAGGCAATTTCTCGCGCTATCACACGTCGAAGACTTTTGAAGAAAACTTTAGAGAGTCCGCAAAGAGCGAAAGCTTCAAAGCCTCAATGCCCTCACTATCGATAGACGTTAAAGACATCGCTTACAAAGATGCCAAGCTTGGGGCGCTTAGCTTACAAGCTTCCACGCCGAGAACGCAAAACGGCGTTTCCTGGCGCATTGATTCGTTACGCATTACAAACCCTGATGCCACGCTGACCGCCAAAGGCGAATGGTCTGCTGATGGGATGACAAGCCTTACGGCAACGCTTAATCTTGCTGATGGCGGCGAACTCTTAAAGAGGCTTGGCCGTGAAGGCATTCTCGGTAAGGGCGAAGGCTCGATTTACACATCGCTTCTTTGGAAGGGCTCACCTTGGAATCCAGATCTCTCGAGCCTTCAGGGCAATGCTCGCATCGATATGAAGCGAGGCTACCTCGCGCAAGCGGACATGGGAGTTGGAGGCGCTTTCCTTTCTTTAGTTTCGCTACAGTCGCTTATTAAGAAACTCACGCTAGACTTCTTTGATACGGCACACACGAGCTTTACCTTTGATTCGTTAACGGGCGACATGCTCATTGCCGATGGCATTCTCACGAGCGAAAAAATAGAACTTGCTGGCACGAAAGCATCGATTACGCTTTCAGGATTGGCCGACATTGCCAATTCCAAGCTCAATGCCAAAGCTCGCGTCGTTCCCAATATTGACGCTGGGGCAGCCTCGCTACCCATTGCAATCATTAATCCAATTATTGGTATCGGCGCCTACGTCGGGCAATGGATTTTAAGCAAACCACTGAATTATCTTTTAACAACCGAGTACGCCATTACGGGTACTTTTGATGAACCCGTTATCAGCAAAGTTCTTAACAAAGAAGAACCTTCCGAAACGAATTCGGAAACAAAATCGGAAACAAAATCAGATTCTCCATAGGAATCGGCCGATATAATACTTGCCATTCTCAAGGAGACCTTGGAGAAACACTGTGATTCAATTTCACCTGATGACACCCATTGTGTGGGCCACACGACTGTTAGTCGGCGCCTACCCACAGTGGCACGGCTCAGCTCCGACTCGCAAGCAGCGCATTTACTTTGCCAATCACACCAGTCATTTGGATACGATTGTGATTTGGTCGGCGCTGCCTGGGGCTCTGCGCCCAACAACGCGCCCTGTGGCTGCCAAGGATTATTGGACAAAGGGTGTGATACGCAGACGCTTAGCGATGAAAGAACTCAATGTCGTCTTGGTTGACCGCAAACGGGAAGAAAGAGCCGATCCCTTAGCCCCGCTCAAAGAGGCCCTTAAGGCAGGGGACTCGCTCATTATCTTTCCTGAAGGCACACGCCGTCCGCAAGAGCTTCCGAGTGAATTCAAAAGCGGGCTTTGGCGCCTTATGCGTACATTTCCCGATGTTGAGCTCATTCCCGTTTATATTGAAAATCTCCATCGTGCGCTTCCGAAGGGAACCTATATTCCCGTCCCAACAGTGTGCTCAGTGCATTTTGGTGCACCTCTTGAACACAGTGCGTCCGACCCAAAGGTCGAATTCTTAACCCGTGCACGCGAAGCCGTGATTGATTTAGCGAAGGTGGCCCTATGATGCGACTAGGTATTGAATTGCAACAGGCCTATCTTATTTTGCTGACAGCCCTCATTGTTTTGATGGCCGCTGCAACGATTTATGGTTTATGGGCCGCAGGACGCGCAAAAACCTCCGAACAAACATTTCGCCTGGCCATCGTCAACTCGCGTGTTCGAATGGGTTGGTGGCTTGTCATTATCTTCACGGTCGCGTGGGGATTTGGGCAAACGATGCTCGTTGTGATTTTCGCGATTCTCTCGTTTTTTCTCCTGCGTGAATTCATTGCATTAACGCCCATTCGGCCGTGCGATCATTGGGTATTAGTGATTGCCTTTTATCTTGTGATTCCAGCGCAATATGCGCTTGTCTATTACAACTTAATGCCCTACTTCACGCTCTTTATCCCCGTGTACGTCTTCTTACTATTGCCGTGCGTCGCTGCGATTGGCAACGACTCCGACCGATTCCTTGAGCGTGTAGCGAAAGTGCAGTGGGGTCTGATGATTTGCGTATTCTGTGTTAGCCACGCCCCTGCGATTGCGACCCTGGATTTCGCACGCTTTGAGCGCTACAACTCCTCTGGCGCCCTGATGCTTCTTTTCTACCTTTTGGTGACATTTTGCGCCGACCTCTTCTCGGTTCTCGCAAGTTCTGCCTTAGGCGGTAAAAGCCTCAGAATGAACCCACATAAAACCGTAAAGGGAATTACTGTGGGGTGCTTATGTGCCTTCTTAGTTGGTCTTGCACTCTTTTGGCTTACCCCATTTCGCTTTTATCAGGTCGCGCTTTACTCCTTTGCTATCGTCCTATCCTGCGTGATGGGAGACATTGTGATTAGCACGATTAAGCGTAGCTTAGGATCGAAAAGTTGGGAAGGAGAGCTCTACATCGGTCGCGGTAGCTTAGAGCGCTTCGCGCCTTTGATTTTCTCAGCTCCGGTTTACTATCACCTGACGATTCTCTTTTTCCGTTTACTGAAAAATCTTCCTGCGGCATAAAAAGTGAGCAACGGAATAGTTCCCTTCGGCAACCTAGTACTACGTGAAAACCTCTCTCAGGACGAGGTTAGTAAATTTAATGCAATATCTGAGTCGCCAAAGTTCGAACTAATCACAATAAGTAAAGATTCTGATGGAAAAGAACATCGCGTTCTTGGTGTTAACGGTAACCCTAACTTGATGGTCATGCCTGACGGCATTGAAGGAGTAAAACCCTTGCCCGTTCGCCTGCAGGAAGAAACTATGGCGGGAGACCATATCCGAAAACATGCGAATCAACTTTTTGGAGCCGGTGGTTATCAATCGATAGAACAAGCGATATTTGATATTACGCAGAATTGGAGATGGATTGCAAGAGGAACAAAAGAGAAATGTGTTCGATTGCTACGACCGTTACTCATCAAAGGCAACGAAAGGATTAAGAGAAGTGTGCTACAGGTAGAATTCCAAGAGTTTTTGGGAGTCTATCGTGTCGGTTCTGTATTTTTGTCAGACAAGCCGATAAAACAAAAGGACATCCTGTTTGACCGTCAGCCTTACGGTCGTGGCCCCCTCTCGACAAACTAGTCGCCCTCAGGGTTGGCATCCACTCCGACTTCACTGAAAACAGACGTCCCTTCTGCGAAACAGTGTCGTCCATGTTTTTCGAAATGTCAAGGAATTCCCATCAGAAAAACCACATAAATAGCTGCATGCCCTCTAAATCGTTGGGCTAAAATCTAGAAAAATTTTTCTGGAGCACACCATGTACGACCAATATGAAACCTTCCTGAGAACGGTATACGAAAAAGGGACCGATAAGTCCGATCGCACAGGCGTTGGAACACGCTCGCTTTTTGGCTATCAAATGCGATTTGACCTCTCAGAGAGTTTCCCTCTTGTGACAACAAAGAAGCTTCACTTGCGCTCGATTATTCATGAGTTGCTGTGGTTTCTCTCGGGCTCGGGAAATATTGGTTACTTGCATGACAACAAAGTCACGATTTGGGACGAGTGGGCTGACGAAAACGGCGACTTAGGTCCCATCTATGGTGTGCAATGGAGAAGTTGGCCTGCTGCCGACGGGCGCCACATTGACCAAATCACGAATGTCATTAACCAAATTAAAACCAATCCCGATAGCCGGCGCCTAATTGTGTGCTCGTGGAATGTGGGCGAGATCGAAAAGATGGCACTTCCTCCCTGCCACTGCTTATTCCAGTTTTATGTCAATCATGGGTCACTTTCTTGCCAACTCTATCAGCGCTCGTGCGACATCTTTTTAGGAGTGCCCTTTAATATCGCAAGCTACTCGCTATTAACCTATATGGTTGCGCAGCAGTGTGACTTAACGCCAGGAGAATTCGTTTGGACGGGCGGCGACTGCCACATCTACAACAATCACTTTGAGCAAGTCGCGTTGCAACTTTCGCGCGAGCCACGCCCCTATCCGAAGTTAGTCATTGCGCGTCGTCCGCCTTCGATTTTTGATTACAAGTTCGAAGATTTTGAGATTGTGGGCTACGACCCGCACCCTGCCATTAAAGCTCCGATTGCCGTTTAAGCCATGACTCGTCTTGATTTGATTGTTGCCCGCGCCAATAACGGCGCGATTGGACTCAAAGGGAAAATGCCTTGGCATTTACCTGAGGATTTAAAGCACTTTAAAGAAACAACGATGGGATCGCCCGTCATTATGGGGCGTCGCACCTATGAATCCATCGGTCGTGCGCTCCCTGGGAGAACGAACATCGTGTTAACACGCGATGCGTCCTTTAAAGCCGCAGGAATCCTTGTTGCAAGCTCAATTGAAGAGGCCTTAAAACTTGTGGCCGAGGCTCCTCTCGCTTTTATTATCGGAGGAGCCAATCTCTACACTCAAGCACTTGAAAAACACCTTATTTCGAGCGCTTGGGTCACCGAAATTGATGCTGCGCCCGAAGCGGATGCCTTCTTTCCGATGCTCGATAAAGAGCACTGGAGTCGTATCGTTTTAAAGGAACTCGAAGCCACAGCGTCGCGGCCAAAACTGACTTTCTGCCGATACGACTTTTTAAAATCAATTTAAACTTGCGGCCATCGTATTTATTTCAGATATTCATTAAGGAGTTTTTATGCCACATGTCGTTTGCGAAGCGTGTATTGGTTGCAAAAGAACGGATTGCGTAGACGTTTGCCCAGTCGATTGCTTTCGCGAAGGCCCTAATTTTCTTGTCATCGATCCCAATGAGTGCATCGACTGCGCTGTGTGCATCCCCGAGTGCCCAGAGGCGGCCATTTACGCTGAGGAAGATGTTCCCGAAGATCAAAAGGAATTTATCGCCTTAAACGCCGAACTTGCGCAACAGTGGCCCTCGATTACGCGCCGTAAACCCGCTCCCGATGATGCCGATCAGTGGCGTGGCGTAAAAGGGAAAATTAAATTTCTCAAGCGTTAATTGCTACATTGCACCTAACGCATGAAAGACTTAACTAAAGAGATTGCCCGGCTTTTACCGCAGACGCAGTGTCGTCAGTGTGGCTTTGATGGTTGTGCCCAATACGCCAAAGCCATCGCATTAGGTCAGGCAAAAATCAATCGTTGTGCCACAGGAGGCGAGAAAACAATTCGACGCCTCGCAGATTTTCTTAAGATTAAACCCATTGCGTTAGATCCCGAGTACGGAAAAGAAATGCCCTTGGCGCTCGCCCGTATCAATCCCGAGCGTTGCATTGGATGCCGCATTTGCGCCAATGTGTGCCCAGTTTGCGCTATCACAGGGTTACCCAAACACCTTTTTGCTGTAATTGAAGAAGCATGTACGGGTTGCGCTTTGTGCGTAAGGGCCTGTCCCGTGGATGCTATTGAGCTATTTGAGCCAGGACGAGCTTGGATGGAAAAAGACGCGCAAAAGGCAAAAGCCGCTTATGAAGCAACCTGCGCACGGCATCAAAAAGAAAAAGCCGAAGAAGTAAAACGTCTTGAAAAAGCAGCCCTCAATAAGTCTGAACTCCTTAAGAGCGTTATGGCTCGTGTAAAAGAAAAAAGCGCCATCCATGAATAAAGCCCAACGCTACAAAATCTATGCGCTTCTTTCAGAAGAAAACAAGACGCCAAAAAGCGAATTGAACTTTACGACGCCATTTGAGTTACTTCTTGCCGTGATTCTTTCTGCACAATCAACAGATAAGGGTGTAAATCGCGCCACAGAAAAGCTCTTTGCCGTTGCAAACACCCCTGAAGCGATTGTCAAGTTAGGCGTTGCAGGCCTCGAACCTTATATTCAAACAATCGGGCTTTATCACAATAAGGCGCGCCACATCGTTGCAACTTCTCAGGCGTTACTCGATAACTTTAACGGCACTGTTCCTGAGGATTTCGATTCCCTAACAACGCTTCCTGGCGTCGGTGCGAAAACGGCAAATGTCGTTTTAAATGTTGCTTTTGGGCACCCAACAATCCCTGTGGACACTCACGTGTTTCGGGTGGCTAATCGAACGGGCCTTGCGCCTGGAAAAACGCCCCTTGAGGTGATGAACACCCTCTTAAAGGTTACGCCCGCTGAATTTTTACAGAATGCTCACCACTATCTTTTGCTTCACGGAAGGTACTGCTGCAAAGCGAGAAGGCCCGATTGTGAGCGCTGCCCAATACGCACCCTATGCGAATTTGAAGGCAACCCCTTCCGAAAAACGAAGAAAGTTACAAAAAACTCGAATCAAAACAAAGCCTAAGAAAAACATCCTTCCTAGGCAACAACTCACAAATTTTTTACGGATTTTTTCCAATTTCCTTAAAACAATCTCCCTCTTTCGCATTAAAATGCGTTGGTTTCTTAATGGAGCCCCGGGAAAGCGGCAAGGTGTTTTATTGCCGCCAAACGTAGCCGGGATTTAATTTTTACTACAACTTTCATTTATAAAAAATATGACAAAAATTGACCTGACCCAATATGGGATTACCGGTACAACGGAAATCCTCTATAACCCAGATTACGCCACACTCTTTGCCGAAGAAACAAAGCCCGGTCTCGAGGGCTATGAAGTCGGTAAAGTGACAAACCTTGGCGCCGTCAACGTCATGACGGGTGTTTACACAGGCCGTTCTCCGAAAGACAAGTTCTTCGTCAAGAACGATGCCTCCAAGGATACAGTTTGGTGGACAAGCGACGAATACAAGAACGACAACAAGCCCGTTTCTGAGGCAACATGGAATGCTGTGAAAGACCTCGCTGTGAAGGAACTTTCCAATAAGCGCCTTTTCGTTGTCGATGCCTTCTGCGGCGCCAATGAAGCCACACGCCTTAAGGTGCGCTTCATTATGACAGTTGCCTGGCAGGCTCACTTCGTTCGCAACATGTTCATCCGCCCCACACAAGAAGAACTCGCCAACTTCGGCAAGCCTGACTTCGTCGTTTACACAGCTTCCAAGGCGAAGGTGACAAACTACAAGGAACTTGGCCTCAATAGCGAAACCGCTGTTGTCTTCAACCTCGCGACAAACGAACAGGTGATTTTGAACACCTGGTACGGCGGCGAAATGAAGAAGGGTATGTTCTCGATCATGAACTACTTCAACCCCTTGCGCGGTATCGCTTCGATGCACTGCTCGGCCAATACCGACAAGAACGGCCAGAACACGGCCATCTTCTTCGGCCTCTCTGGCACAGGTAAGACAACACTTTCAGCGGATCCGAAGCGTCTGCTTATCGGTGACGATGAACACGGTTGGGACGACGAAGGCGTCTTTAACTACGAAGGCGGCTGCTATGCGAAGGTCATCGACCTCAATAAGGACGCTGAAGCCGATATTTACAACGCCATCCGTCGCGACGCTTTGCTCGAAAACGTGATTGTGAAGGCTGACGGCACACCGGATTTCCATGACCGTAGCGCCACGGAAAACACACGTGTTTCCTATCCGATTTATCACATCAACAACATCGTTAAGCCCATCAGCAAGGGCCCACACGCCAAGCAGGTCATCTTCCTGACAGCCGATGCCTACGGTGTGTTGCCCCCGGTTTCGATTCTCGACAATGACCAGGCTCAGTACTACTTCCTCTCTGGCTTTACAGCCAAGGTTGCTGGTACAGAACGCGGCATTACCGAACCGACCCCGACATTCTCAGCTTGCTTTGGCGCAGCGTTCCTTTCGTTGCACCCTGTGAAGTACGCTGAAGAACTCGTTCGCAAGATCAACATGGTCGGCGCCAAGGTCTACCTCGTGAACACAGGCTGGAACGGCACTGGTAAGCGCATCTCCATTAAAGATACCCGCGCGATTATCGACGCCATCCTCGATGGATCGATTAACAAGGCTGCGACAACGACAATCCCCTACTTCAACCTCAAGGTTCCGACAGAACTTCCGGGTTGCGAAACCAAGATTCTTGATCCGCGCAACACCTACGCTGAAGTTTCGCAGTGGGATGAAAAGGCTCGCACACTGACAGCGGCGTTCCAGAAGAACTTCAAGAAGTTCACAGCCAACGCCAAGTGCGCAGCTCTCGAAAAGAGCGGCCCGAAGCTTTAATGCAATCGACGAAAAGCCTCGGGGTTAACTCAAGGCTTTTCGATGCGTAATGTTTCAAGACGGCGGAGAACAGTTTCCGCCGTCTTTTTTCTATCGAGATTACTATGGCAAAAGAAATCGAACGCAAGTTTCTTGTCACAAATGACGCGTGGCGTCGTTTGGGCACAGCTATCCCCTACTGCCAAGGGTATTTACATTCAGATGAAACTTCCGTTGTTCGTATCCGCATTCAAGGCTCTGAAGCACGCCTGACGATTAAAGGTCGCCCCACAGGGATTGTTCGCCCCGAGTACGAATACCCGATTCCTACCGAAGACGCTAAAGAACTTTTAGCCTTGACCGATCAAAAGAACCTTATTGAAAAGAATCGCACAAAAATCCCTTACAAGGGAAAAGTTTGGGAAGTCGATGAGTTCTTCGGGAAAAACGCAGGCCTCGTAGTCGCAGAAATTGAGCTTGAAAGCGAAAATGAATCTTTTGAGAAACCTATCTGGGTGGGAAAAGAGATTTCTGAAGACCCCCGTTACTACAACGTTTCTTTAGCGCATCACCCTTACAGTGAGTGGAGCGATGAAGAAAAGAATCAACACTAGTCCAAGCGATGCCAACCCTTGATTTTGCTCCGATGGAAAGTCTCGGAAGTGCTATCTTCCGAAGACTTCATGCGAGGTTTTTCGGTGGCGTCGATTGCTACTACATTGCTTTTGTCACCCCGACGCGCGAACCACGTTTTACCGAACGGCAACTTCGAGAATTAGCTCCTAAAGTAAACGCAGGGATTCATGCGATTCCTCAACTATTAACGCGTCGAGCAGAAGACTTTATTTGGGCAGCTCGCGCTTTGGCCGACATGGGCTACGATGAAGTGAATCTAAACCTCGGGTGCCCAGCGGGAACTGTCGTTGCTAAGGGTAAAGGGGCGGGATTTCTTCGTGAGAGGAATGCTCTTGAGGCGTTTCTTACGGAAATCTTTGAAGCAAATCTTCCCATTGCCATGAGCGTGAAAACGCGCCTAGGGTGGAACAACCCAGAAGAGTTTGCACTTCTTACAGAAGTCTTTAACGCTTTTCCGATTAAGTGCCTTACCGTTCACGCACGCGTAAAAACAGATCTCTACCGCGGCAAAGCTCGCATCGATGCGTTTGAAAAGGCGCTTCCCGCGCTAATGATGCCCGTTGGTTATAACGGCGATATTGTCACAATAGAAGATATGGTGACGATTGAAAAGCGTTTTGCAACGCTCTCGCAAATCATGGTCGGGCGAGGGCTCGTTGCAGACCCTGCTCTTTTTCGCAAAGTTCGCGGCGGCAAAGCCGCAAGCCTCACGGAACTTCAATCCTTTACTGAATCGCTCTTTGAAGAACATGCTGCCCTCTGGGGAAGTTCGAAAAACGCCATGATGCGCATGAAGGAGTACTGGTTTTTACTTGCGAATCTATTTGATGGCAACGCCGAAAAAGACCTCAAACTGATTTGTAAAGCCCGAACAGAATCCGACTATAAAGACGCTGTCAACCGCCTTTTCTCAGAGCCCCTTAGGAAAAGCGCTCGCTTTGGCTGGTTTAAACCGCTCAGCTAGTTGTGGCGCATCGCCAACTGCTTACCCGTGCACCACGCAATTTCGTTTAATACTTATTGTCTATCAAAGTGGGTGCGTCGTAGAATAATCTTTTTTATTTAGACGGACATTTGTTCCGCGACTCTCTTAGGACTGACTAGAAAATGAATATCGCAAGTGAACTCAGCGAGTACACGCAAAATGTGAAAGGTAATATCACGGGCGGCTTAACCGCTGGTGTTGTCGCTCTTCCGTTGTGTCTTGCTTTCGGTATCGCATCGGGTCTTGGCGCGGCCGCCGGCATGTACGGTGCGATTTGTTTAAGCTTCTTTGCCGCTGTTTTCGGTGGCACAAAAACGCAGATTTCTGGCCCCACGGGCCCGATGACCGTTGTCACAGCAAGTGTTGTTGTGGCGCTCAATGGTAATCTACAGATGATTGCTTGCGTCTTTATGGTCGCAGGTCTTTTGCAGATTCTCTTTGGCTTTCTACGCCTTGGAAAATTCATCCGTTACATTCCCTACTCGGTCATCTCTGGGTTCATGAGTGGTGTCGGTGTGATTATTGTTCTCTTGCAGCTCTCGCCGCTACTTGGCGGCCCGAACCCCAAGGGACCTGTGGATGGCATCTTTATTCTTGGCACGCTTGATATTAACTGGGCAAGTGCCGCTCTTGGTGTCGTGGCTTTAGCCATTATTTATCTTACCCCCAAGAAAATTAACGCCATTATTCCTGCGCCTCTTTTGGCTTTGATTGTTCTTACTGCTGTAAGTTACAGCATGAATTTAAATGTTCCCATGATCGGAGAAGTCCCCTCAGGTCTTCCTCCCATTCATATGCCTCATTTTGAGTTGGAACATCTTGCGACCATCCTTACATACGGTTTTGTTCTCGCAGTCTTAGGTTGCATTGACTCGCTACTGACATCTCTTGTGGCGGATTCGATGACAAAAACCAAACACGATAGCAACCGTGAATTAATCGGCCAAGGTATCGGCAACGCCCTTTGCGGCTTTGTCTGCGGCAACGTCGGTGCGGGTGCGACGATGCGTACGGTGACAAACATCAAACTTGGCGGCACAGGACGCCTCTCTGGTGTTGTGAGTTCTTTGTTCCTTATCGCCGTTTTGGTAAGCCTTTATAGCGTTGTTTGCTATGTCCCATTAAGCGTCTTAGCAGGCATTTTGATTTCTGTCGGTATCAACATTCTTGACTACCGTATGCTTAAAGAAGTGAAGATCTGCCCGAAGGTCGACATCTTTGTGATGATTGTCGTCTTCTTGCTGACAGTCTTCGTTGATCTTATCTTTGCGGTTGGCGTTGGTGTTGTGCTCGCAAGCTTGACTCTGATTTATCAAGTCAATCGTCGCACACATCTTGAGGCAACCCAAAAAGATGGCGTGGCGATTTGCACGGTCGTTGGTGGCTTTTACTTCGGTTCTAGCTACGACCTAGCCGCACAGTTCTCTGCCTTAAAGGCCAATAAGTACATTCTTGATTTGACGCACTGCGACTTTGCCGACATCTCGGGCGTTTACGCTTTCGAAGATGAAATCGGCATTAAGCACGATGCGGGCGCTGAAGTTTACATCGTCGCTGACCCGAAACAGAATCTCGTTGATTTGCGCGAGAAGGTTGGCGCAGGAAAAGTCTTCACAGATCTTGATTCTGCACTAGCGGCTGCTAAGTAAAGAGCGTTTACTCTTAAGAAAATTATGGGGGCTCCCAATTTGGTGAGTCCCCTTATTTTTGCCTTGAAGATTTCCCCAAATGCGTGAGTAGCTACTTAGCCTCACGTGCGAGTGTCATTAGCCAGCTCTGAGACGTGCGAATCATCTCAAGCGTTTCTTCAGGAACGCTTCCGATGGGAACCAATTGCGCCTTATAGGTCGGTTCCGTTAAAAAGACTGTCAGATTTCTTCTTGGGGCCCAGTAAGCGATATCGCCCTTTTTAGGCGTGTAATCGAACTTCTCGCGCGTCAAAGGCAACGGATACTTCAAATAAGAAATCCTTTCGCTTTTCCCAAGGTCTTCAAAACTCATTGTTAATGGGGCGCGCTTTAAAAGAGCCTTAGCGTACGAGTTATCGAGCAGCGTTGCGGGATAATACTTTCCGTTATATTCGAAATAGACCTCTTCGGCCATAGCTGGAATCGCCACTGCCGCAAGAAGGGTAAGGAAAAGAACTTTTTTCATATCGATTGCGCGCTTAAGTCTGGGAGTTAAATCTTTTTTAGGGTCTAAAAAAGGGACACGCAAAGTGCCCCTTTCGAAACTTTATAAATCTACGAACCTTGAGGCCGCGGCATTACTTGCCGGACTTCTCCATCGAGCAGATGAGCTCAAGAACCTTGTTGGAGTAGCCGATTTCGTTATCGTACCAGCTCACGAGCTTCACGAAGTGATCTGTTAAAGCAATACCAGCCTTCTCATCGAAGATGGAGGTATGTGTGTTGCCGAGGAAGTCGGAAGAGACAACGGCGTCGGCCGTGTAATCCATAACACCCTTCATCGGGCCAGCAACAGCTTCCTTGATGACTTCGCAAATATCAGCGTAGGAGGCAGACTTCACGAGTGTGCAGGTTAAGTCAACAACAGAGACGTCCGCTGTCGGAACGCGGAAGCTCATACCTGTTAACTTGCCATTCAAGGCCGGAATGACCTTGCCAACGGCCTTAGCGGCGCCCGTAGAAGACGGGATGATGTTCTGAGAAGCAGAACGGCCACCACGCCAATCCTTCAAGCTCGGGCCATCAACCGTACGCTGTGTAGCGGTTGTGGAGTGAACTGTTGTCATCAAGCCCTGTTCGATACCGAAGGCATCGTTAACAACCTTCGCGAGAGGAGCCAAGCAGTTTGTTGTGCAGGAAGCGTTCGAAACGATATCCTGACCAGCGTATGTCTTATCGTTAACACCGACGACAAACATCGGTGTAGCGTCCTTAGAAGGAGCAGACATCACGACACGGCGAGCACCAGCTTCAATGTGCTTGCGGGCGAGTTCGTCTTTGAGGAAGAAACCTGTGGATTCAACAACATAGTCAACACCAATGTCGCCCCACTTTAAGAGAGCCGGATCGCGTTCGGCTGTGATGCGAATGGTCTTGCCATTGACGACGAGATGGCCATCAACAACTTCAACTGTGCCATTGAAAGCGCCATGCATTGTGTCGTACTTGAGCATGTAAGCCATGTAATCGGGCGGCAACAAGTCGTTGATGCCGACAACTTCAATGCCGAGCTCAGGACGGGCCACAGAAGCACGGAACACAAAACGACCGATACGGCCAAAACCGTTAATACCAACTTTAATAGTCATTTTTCAACTCTCCAAAGAGTAATAACAAAACAATTCTTTTTTATTTTTTCTAAACAAAAGTCAAGTCTGTCTTCATTCTTGACTTAGTCTCTAATACTGCAAACAATAATTTTAACCTAGGAATACGATAAATGGCTTAGGCAAACACGAAGTTTGCCTAAAACAATTAGTTTCTTAACGTAAATGCGTTAAAAAGAAAAGATTTTTTTACTGCGGATAGCAATCGCAACCGCTTGTTTCACCATTAAAGCGGCGATTGGCAAAGTCCCAGTTAACGCAACTTGCGAAGAACGCTTCAACATACTTAGAGCGCGCATTGCGGTAATCCAAATAGTAAGCGTGCTCCCAAACGTCAAGCACAAGAAGCGGACGCATATGTTCTGTCAGTGGCGTGCCTGCGTTCGATGTTGTCACGATATCCAAAGCGCCCGAAGACTTATGGACGAGCCAAATCCAGCCGCTACCGATACGAGCCAAGGCGGCTGCTGTGAAGGCCTTTTTGAACGCATCAAAGTCACCCCAACGAGCGCAGATGGCTGCCATCAATTTGGCATCAGGCTCGCCACCACCGTTGGCTTTAAGGCTCTTCCAGAAGAAAGAGTGATTAAATGCTTGGGCCGCATTATCAAAAATCGTCCCTTGGGCTGTTTTTACGATTTCTTTGAGTGATTTTCCTTCGAAGATGCTGCCCTTAATAAGAGCATTCAGATTGCTGATGTAGGCTTGATGATGTTTACCGTAGTGATATTCGAGAGTTTCCTTACTCATCGCTGGGGCGAGGCTATCAAGCGAAAAATCAAGCGTCGGCAAAACGAACTCTGGCATGGGCATTCTCCTTATGTACCTGGATGTTGCGATTCCGAAATCTCGTTTAAAGACAATTTAAGCGAGATTTCCCCCGTATAACCTCATCATATAGGAACACAGGGAAAAAAGAAGGGGGGAAATTTAAAACCTCTTGAAAAAATTTGCAAACTATTTTTTCTAAGAAATTTGCTTGACACTGGTCAAGAATTTCTTCTTACCACATTGTCAGATTTTTTCTGAGCGATGAAATCGTCTGGAAAAGTACCTCAAACAACCGCCCATTTGACAAATTGTCGTTCCTTTTCAGAGAAAACAAGCGCTACTCGAATAAGCTCTCTTGCCCCAGAGTGTTCGCCATAGTGATTAGCTTTAACCTGTTCGACTGCTTCCTGAAGTCGTTTACAAGCATCTTCGCCTTCATGACAGAATTTAAACTCAAGGACCCAATGACGGTTGGCGAGATCAACCTCCAAATCACTGCGCCCTTTGTGGTTGTGGACTTCGGACCTCGGTTCAAGGCCAGCTCCTGCCATATAAACCTGAGTAAAAGCACGTACCGAATGCTCGTTTTTTACTGGGTACTGCAAGTAATCAATAGAGGCAAACAGTCGATTGAGAATGCGATAGAGAGATTGTGCGCTTTCGGTTGACAGAACCTGAACAATTGGTCCGGCACCGACTTGCCCCGCACTCTTTCCGCTCAACAACTGTTCCGTGTAGAGCTGAGCCATAGCGCGCCTGACTTCAGCATTAGGATAGTCGACAAAGACAGTATCGCCATATTCAATCGATTTAATTGTCAGATAGCCTGCTTGCGTCAAAAGGCCAACATCTGAGAGGTTGTCGGTATCCGACGAGCCCGACAGGTTACTGAGCGAAATGGATTTTTCCTGTGCGTATTCCTCGGGATTCCTTAAAGAATGTGTTTTCAGATATTGAGTCAAAGCTGATGGCTTGCCACCACTTTCAAACCAATAGTCCAAATAACCCTCTTCAGGAGAATCGAAGAATTTCAGCAA
>CAVAQL010000018.1:0-4588 GCA_963590825.1 Bacteroides caccae
CTTCCTTCTGGACCTTATATGGTCTCGCTTGCAACGTTTCCTTCGTACTTTACAAAAGACGCAGAACGCGTTCGTATTCATGCAGAACTCGACCTGACGCTTTTTATTCGTCAGGCAAAGGCTCTGAAAATTGCTTGTCGTTACATCGGAGAAGAACCGTTTTCCCCTGCAACTGCGCAATATAACTGTGTGATGAAGGAGCTTTTGCCTTCCGCTGGTATTGCGTGCCGTGAAATGCCGCGTCTTTCTCTTGTAAACAAAGGTTCTGTGATTAGCGCTTCAGTCGTTCGAGACCTTCTTAGAGCAGGGCGTTTTACTGAGGCACTTTGCTATTTGCCGACGGTCAATTCTTCGCTGATATCGGCAGCTTTCTCTCGTAGTCGTCTTTTTAAGGAGCAATCATGAATCCGAAAAAGAATGCCGTCGCAGGTTCATTGGAATCGAGTGATGTGATGATCACCATTGCACCACATGAAACATTGGCTGTCAGCATCACGAGTGTTGTGATGGCACAGTGGGGAAGAGAAATCGAGGCTGTTGTTCGAGAGGTATTGGCTAGCAATGAAGTGACTTGCGCGAACGTCTCCGTTCATGACAAAGGTGCTCGAGAGTGCACAATTCGCGCTAGGTTAAAAACAGCGCTTGCCCGTAGCGGAGCTGTGTAAATGCCGTTAGCCGATCTTTTGCCAACGATGGAGTCGGTACTCTCTGATAGGGAAAAACGTTGGCAGCTTCGAACAGAATTAGCCCAGAAAAAAACGGTTGTTTCTGTGACGCTTCGATTGCCACATGCATTGCGTCTAGGATACCCAGATATCCTAGAAAAAGCACTTTGCTCGTTACGAGATGTCGGTTTGGTTCTGAAGACTCCCTTGAAAGACGCCGATGGATTTGCCACCATCTTCGAAAGCGAGGAACCCGCAGAACGTGTCAAACGCAACACAGTTATATTGGAAGACAAATTACCAATCGGGCGATTTCTGGATATCGATGTCAGTGACAGCACTGGTGTCAAATCGCGCCAAGAGTTTGGGTTGCCAGCGCGCCGCTGCCTTGTATGCGGCAATCCCGCTTGGGATTGCATTAAGTCAGGACGCCATAGCACAGACGAAATTCTTGGCGTCATCGAGAGAGTTCTTTTCCCGATAGAAACGAATCTAGAAACTCAAATTGCCCGTTGTGCGGCTATTGCTGCTGCAGAAGAACTTCGCCTGCTTTATAAACCTGGGCTCGTAACACCGATTTCAAATGGCGCGCACAAAGATCTTGATTTTCACTTAATGAGCAAAGCTCTCGAGTGTCTTGAGCCTTTTTGGCGGGAGTGCGCGAAAAGGGGGCTTTCTGCCGATAAGGCGGCTCCTGAGTTTTTGGACGAACTCCGTCACTTAGGTATTGAAGCCGAGAAACGCATGTTTGATGCCTCGTCGGGCGTTAATACGTATCGAGGACTTCTTTATCTTTTAGGCATCCTTTGCGCGGCTACTGGGTATGCCATTTCGCATCATCAAAGAGAGGAAGATGTTTTTGAAGTAAGTCGTTTGATAGCCGCTAAAGAACTAAAGCGCATCCCCAATACGCGTACACGTGCGAAAGAACTGGGATTTTCTTCTTACGCGGGCGCTAGAGGCGAGGCTGCATCAGGATTTAAAACGGTTCATAAGGCTCTGGAATTTTTCTTAGAAAGAAAACGAAAGGCCTCTACCCGTGCAGAGGCTTTAACCGATACATTAATCCTGCTCATTTCGATTACGGTTGATACGAATGTTCTCGGCCGGGGAGGTAGCGAAGGGCTACTTTTTATGCAACTTTCGGCCTCTGAAATTTTGAAAGCCGGCGGCATATTGACGAAAAAGGGGACGAATCTTTACCGCCAGTTCTTGCTTGAAACTCTTCAATGGAATCTTTCTCCAGGCGGCGCCGCTGACCTTTTAATCTGTACGGCTTTTTTAGATCGAATTGCTTTTCTTTTTAGAGATAAATCATGAAGAATGCTCTTTCGCAGTTTCCTTTACTTCGCAGTCAACTCTACATTCCTGGCACGAATCCTTCTATGTTGCAAAACGCTGCATGGATGGGGGCCGATGGTGTCATTCTCGATCTTGAGGATGCCGTGAGTCTTGCGGAAAAAGATTCAGCACGCGATCTTGTTGCTGAAGCCTTGAAGTCTGTTCAGTTTGGTTCTGTATTCAAAATTGTGCGCATCAATGCGACAGACACCGAGTTTTGGCAAAAAGATCTCCAAGCCGTGATTGCCGGGCGCCCCGATGCCATTCGTCTACCGAAAGCGGAATCCGCCGAATCCGTTAGAGAGGTGGACCGTTTTATGGCGCAAATCGAAAAAGAAAACGGTCTTCCCATCGGAGAAGTAAAAATCCACGCGATGCTCGAAACCGCTAATGCGGTATTGGATGCTAGAGAAATTGCCCGTTCGTGCCCTCGAGTCAGTGCAATCAGTCTCGGCGGACAAGATCTTGCAGCGGATATGGGGGTATTGAGGACTTCCACGGGTGAAGAGTTGATGACTGCACGAGGTCTTGTCGTATTGGCAGCACGCTCCGCCCGAGTGATGGCGTTTGATACGCCATTTACCAATCTTAATGACAACGAGGGGCTTGCACGGGAAGCGGCTTTTGATATGCAGATAGGTTTTTCTGGGAAGGCAGCAATTCACCCGTTGCAGTGCAAAATTATTAATCAGGCCTATTGCCCAACAGAAAAAGCTCTGAAGAAAGCAATCACGATAGCGCGTGCTTGGAAAGAAGCCCAGGCTGCAGGAAGTGGTGTCTGCAAGGTCAATGGCGCAATGGTCGATGCGCCCGTTGTTGAGCAATCGCTTTCTGTCTTGCAGCGAGCCCGAGCCGCTGGAATTGCGTTCGAGGAGTAAAGCCATGAACCTTAAAAAAAATGCCTTAAATCGTTGGGTACCAGATGAAATTTTGGGGTTAGGGAAAGTCTCCCCTTATGTTGCGCCTAGCGCTCGGCTTAATGGATCATATAGTTTCACACCGGTAGGGCCAGTTCATCGCGTTACAACCTTTGGTTCTCAAAAAATCACACATTGTGTTCGGGAAGCGATTGAACGTTCGGGTCTTAAGAGTGGCATGACAATCTCTTTTCATCACCACTTAAGAAATGGTGATGCAGTCTTACCTCTCGTTTTGCGAGAAATCGCAGCGATGGGAATTCGCGATTTGACATTGGCCTCATCTTCTCTTACTGGGGCTCATGATTGTGTGGCAGATTTCATTCGCGCAGGCGTTATCACAGGACTTTATTCCTCTGGTGTACGAGGTGCTGTTGGTCAAGCAGTCAGTCGTGGTCAATTGGTTAAGCCCCTTATTATTCATTCGCATGGCGGGCGTGCTCGATTGATGAAAGAAGGAAAGCTTCGAGTCGATGTGGCTTTTCTTGCGGCTCCTGCTTGTGATTATGATGGGAATTTTTTGGGTTCTGAAGGCCCTAGTGCCTGTGGTTCCCTCGGCTACGCTTTAAGTGATGCGCAGTACGCAGCGCATGTCGTTGCAGTCACGGACAATTTAGTTTCCGC
The DNA here is from genome assembly GCA_963590825.1 of Bacteroides caccae. Classification (GTDB taxonomy): domain Bacteria; phylum Pseudomonadota; class Gammaproteobacteria; order Burkholderiales; family Burkholderiaceae_F; genus Duodenibacillus. Next base: position 3,548 of record CAVAQL010000018.1, read on the forward strand.
GAGTTTAGAAAGCCGTGCGTCTGTTAACGCTTCTCAGGTTGATCAAATTCTAGTTGTTGATAGTCTCGGCGATCCGAAAAAAATTGCTTCGGGCACCGTACGCTTTACTCGAGACCCCTTGCAGCAACGCATGGCAGAACTTGCCTTTGGCGTGATGAAAGCTTCGGGACTTGTGGCGCCAGGCTATAGCTACCAAGCAGGCGCTGGTGGTGCATCTCTTGCCGTGACAGCTTATCTTGAAGAGTACGCCAAGAAAAACAATATCCGTGGCTCATTTGCACTCGGAGGCGTCTCGGGTCACACCATCCACATGCTTGAAGAGAATCTCTTTGAGCGTGTTCTAGACGTTCAAAGTTTCGACGCATCGGTGGCTCAATCCCTAGCGACGGATTCTAGGCACATTGAGATTAGTGCCGCACGTTATGCCGATCCCTTCTGCGGGTCTTGCGCTGTGAATCAATTGGATATCGTCGCGTTAGCGGCGCTTGATGTTGATGTCGATTTCAACGTGGATGTCATGACAGGTCTTGACGGTGTACTGCGTGGCGCCTCTGGTGGGCATAGCGATACCGCCTATGGGGCTAAACTTGCCATGGTTCTCGTGCCTACACAACGAAGTCGCGTTCCGGCTATTCGTGAAAAAGTCCAAACCGTTGTAACTCCTGGTGAGTGCGTCGATTGCATTGTCACTGAGCGTGGCGTGTGTATTAATCCGGCTCGTTCGGATTTGGAACAAGCCTGCCGAAAAGCGGGGCTTCCAGTGAAAGATATTCATGACCTACGTCGAGATGTGTTGGCTGAAACAGGCACACCCGATGAGGTGAAATTCTCCGAAAAGATTGTTGGCGTCGTTGAGTATCGTGACGGAACGATTATCGATACGCTACACGCAGTCAAGTCTGATAATTGAAAAAGGTATAGTTATGGAAATCAGAAAACTCCCACTTCGCGACCAATTCTTCTGGCTTGGCGAAATGAATAAAGCCTCTGCTGTTATTAATGCTTCCGAGGGTTTGCTCGATGCTTCTGTCGTAACGAAGG
>CAVAQL010000018.1:4598-5162 GCA_963590825.1 Bacteroides caccae
GGCAATGCTCCTGGTGGAGCAAGACCGGGAAAGGTCATTCAATTTGAGCCGCTTTTAATTGAAGCCGCTGGCATGGACGTGACGATGCTACACATCGGTCGCTCAAGCCAAGACATGCACGCGACATACCGATCAACAATTCTTCGCGACAATCTTTTAGTGCTTGCAGAAGAACTTGCTGAAACAATGGAAACATTGTCTACTTTGGCTGAAAACAATAAAGACACTATCGTTCCTAACTACACCAACGGTGTAGCGGCTCAGCCCAACAGTTATGCGCATTATTTATTGGGTTTCTTATCTGCCTTTGATCGTGATGCGCAACGGCTTCGGGAACTTTATGAGCGTGTTAACTACTGTGCGATGGGTACAACGGTTCTTAACGGCACGAGTTGGCCACTTAACCGCGATAGGATGGCTTCTTACCTTGGCTTTACGGGACCCGTTGAAAACGCTTACGATGCAGCACAAATGAAGTCTGTCGATGAGCCTGTGGAACTGTCCTCTATCCTAACGAGCATCGCTTTGCATGTGGCTACATTTATTCAAGATGTTTCTGTGCAG
>CAVAQL010000018.1:5172-16081 GCA_963590825.1 Bacteroides caccae
GTGCAGTACGCGCAACCCCGCCCCTGGATTCTTTTGCAAGAAGGAGGCGATAACACGTATGTCTCCTCGGCGATGCCACAAAAGCGTAATCCTGGTCTCATGATTAACACCCGTATCATGGCTTCCAAAGTGATCGGGGATGCGCAAACCACAGTGCTTTATGCTCATAACATCACACCAGGGATGACAGATCCAAAGTCGCCAAAAACCAATACAGCGATGGCACAAGACACAGTCGATTTGTTGACGAATTTCCGTCGGGTTCTTAAAGCGCTTCGAATTAATCCGGAGCGCGCAATGGAAGAACTTAACAACGATTGGACTGCTAGCCAAGAAGTCGCCGACGTTATGATGCGTGAATACAAGCTTCCTTTCCGCGTCGGGCATCATGTTGCAAGCGCCCTTGTTACTTACGGACGCCAAAACAACATTAAGCCCTCGGAGTTCCCTTATGAGCAAATGAAGCGACTTTATGCAGAGGTCGTGAAAAAGGAATATCCCGCGGCAAATCCCGTGTGCCCTATGAGCGAAGAGGAATTTAGGAGCACTTTAGATCCCAAGGCCATCATTCTTCATCGACGCACATCGGGTGGGCCGCAACCTGCGGAACTCAATCGGTGTTTGACGCACATGAAACAAAAGATTGCTGCGCTTAAAAGTTGGCAAGAAGCCAAAACGGCAGGCATTAGCGAGGCTTTGCGTCAGCTCGATGCGGATTTCCTTTCTCTGTTACCAAAATAGGGCTTAGCTTCAAGTCCTAGGGTCAGTCGCTGGTAATCTTTCGTAACGATGCCAGCGACATTTTTTTGGGTGTTTCTCTTGAATTTCTCTTGAATTTCCGAAAATTCTTGCCTCGTCTCGTCTTATAATGCGAGCACGGTTCGTGGGGCGGTTCAAAAAGAGAATTTGGACCCCCGCGGTTTTTTTGACATTGAGATTTGTTAAATGAACGAGCAGTACGTCAAGTCTTCGCTACAAGAGGCGAAAGAAGGGCTTGAAGCTCTTATTGCAAACGACGCTATGATTGAAAATATCGCCAAGGCTGGGCATCTGATTGCCCAAAGCCAGAGCGAAGGTGGCGCCGTGTACTCTTGCGGTAACGGCGGAAGCCTATGCGATGCGATGCACTTTGCGGAAGAGCTAACAGGACGTTATCGCCAGAATCGAAAGCCATTTCGGGCTGCGGCCATTGCCGATGCCTCTCACATGGCTTGCGTTTCCAATGACTTCGGTTACGCGGAGGTTTTCTCGCGTTGGATTGAAGCTTTTGGTAAGTCGGGAGATGCCTTATTAGCGATTTCAACGTCTGGCAAAAGCGCCAACGTCATTGCAGCAAGTCGCGTGGCAAAAGAAAAGGGCATGAAAGTCATTGCCCTAACGGGTAGGGACGGCACAGAACTAACTGATCTTGCTGATGTTGCCATTGTGACGCCAGCGGGCAAATGGGCCGATCGGGTGCAAGAACTTCACATTAAGGTCATTCACATCTTAATTGAGCTTATCGAGCGAGAACTCGCTCCCGAAAACTACACGGATTAAGTAAGCACGTTTTTGAAATTCTCGCCGCGCCACGTGCACAGCGCAGGTTTGTTTTACTGTCTAAAACCAGGTTTTAGAAAAACATGAGGGCAGAAAAGATTGATGCCCTTTGGGGAAGTTAAGTTTTATGGAAAAGCGTATTCCTATTACAACGCGCGGAGCTGAACTCTTGCGCGCAGAACTCGATCAATTAAAACGCGTCAAGCGTCCCGAAGTCGTGCGTGCGATTGCTGAGGCTCGCGATAAGGGCGACCTATCGGAAAACGCCGAATACGATGCCGCTAAAGAGTTACAAGGTCAGATTGAGGGGCGCATTGCTGAGATTGAAGGCAAACTCACCATGCTTCAGGTCATCGACCCGAAGGCCCTTAACGCCGGAGACCGCATCGTTTTTGGTGCAACCGTTGAACTTGAAGACGAAGATAGTGGTGAATCGAAGACCTATCAAATCGTGGGTGACGATGAAGCCGATATCCGCTTGGGACGCGTTTCAATTTCTAGCCCCTTAGCGCGCGCTTTAATCGGTAAATTCGAGGGTGATGAGGCGCAGTGCCCCGCCCCGAAAGGCGTTATCCATTACGCGATTGTTAGCGTTCGCTACGTCTAGTTTCTTGTGGCCTCAACGCGGGGCCAAGACGCATAAAAAAGCCCTCTCGCACAATAACGAAAGGGCTTATCTGTCTCTTAAAGAGAGTTATTCAGGTTTCTTTTCTTCTTGAGCGTCATCTTGCACTTGAATCACAAGAAGGGGAACCGAGCCGCGCGAAGCAATGCGCATCGCAGTCGATCCCATCACCGCTGATTTCAAGCGCCCGTAGCCGTGGCTACCCATCACAACGAGACCCAACTTCTCATTTTTGGCGTAAGCGGCGATTTCGTCACCTGCGTTTCCTGATAGACCAATAGCCTGCGGTTTGATGCCGTGCGCTTCAAATAAAGGAAGCAGGGGCGTCATCACCTCGGTGAATTCCTTTTTCTGCATGGTGGCGATTTCGTCAGGAGAAAACGTCGGAAGCGTCATCCCAAAAATATCAGGATAAACCGCAGAGGCGTAGTCGTTAGCCACGTGAATCAAGAAGAACTCCGAATCCTTACCAAAGAAGTCGACGTTATTTAAGACGTAGTCCACAGCAGCAAGCCCATACTTTGAACCGTCAACGGCAATACCGATGCGAATTGACTCAGCTCTTGGAGCGGGTTGATCACGCAAAACGAGGACGGGAATCTTGGTTTCTTTTAAAACGCCATTGGTTACTGACCCCAAGAAAAGGCCAGCAAGGGCGTTTCTGCCGCGAGAGCCCATCACAATCAAGTCTGCGCCAAAGCGAACAGCTTCTCGGGCAATTTGCTCAGCAGGGTCGCCTGCGAGGACTGTTTCAATGAGCTTGATATCTTTTCCAGCAAGCATCGTGCGAGCGGGTTCAAAAATATCGGCACTTTGTTCGTCGCAGTAGCGCTGAGCGGCTGAACTTAGGGGGTCTCCGGGGAGTGAATTAAAAACAGTCACAAGCTCAATGGTGGACTTGGCGCCAAAAAGCGAGGCGCGTGAGGCTAAAAAGGCCAAAGAGTTTTCGCTATAAGAAGAGCCATCAACAGGGACCAAGATTTTCATCGTTTCTCTCCTTTTTTGGTTAATTTCTTAGGCTGTGAATCGGAGCAGGGATTCTGCCGCCGAATGCGATAAAGCCCTTGGAATTGCCTCCTGGAACGCGAATGATGTTCGCTTCTCCCAAAAGACCTCCGAATACAGCTTTTTCGCCAATGCCTTTTCCTGGAACAGGAATGACACGCACAGCTGTTGTCTTCGAGTTAATCATACCAATTGCGGATTCATCTGCGATAAGACCAGCGATAGTTTCTGCGGGGGTGTCGCCTGGAATGGCAATCATATCGAGACCCACCGAGCACACGCAGGTCATCGCTTCGAGCTTTTCAAGCGTTAGGGCTCCCGTGCGAGCCGCCGCTTCAATGGAGCTATCTTCGCTCACGGGAATAAAAGCGCCTGATAGGCCGCCGACGTGGCTTGAAGCAAAAACGCCACCTTTTTTCACCGCGTCATTGAGCATGGCAAGAATCGCTGTAGTGCCAGGCGCGCCAATCGAAGAAAGTCCCAAGGTCTGAAAGATTTCTCCAACACTGTCGCCAATCGCAGGCGTGGGTGCTAACGAGAGATCTGCCACGCCGTAGGGAATCCCTAAGCGTTCGGCAACGTCTTTACCGATTAATTCGCCCACTTTTGTCACTTTGTAAGCGGTTTGCTTAATGATTTCCGCAATTTCAGATAGCGTAAGTTTTCTTGAGGCGTGGGCGATGGCACGCTCTAAAGCTTTATTGACAACACCAGGGCCCGAAACGCCGACATCGATCACAACATCGGGCTCTCCAACGCCAAGATAGGCACCAGCCATAAAGGGCACGTCTTGCGGGATGTTGCAAAAGACGACGAGCTTCGCGCAACCGATGCCGTCGCGGTCCGCGCTAGCGGCGGCGACATCAAGGATTCTCTGGCCCATTAAAGCCACAGCATCCATGTTAATGCCAGAACGCGTCGAACCCACATTAATCGAAGAGCAGATGCGATCTGTGGTTGTAAGTGCTTCGGGGAGCGCATCAATGAGGTTGCGCTCTCCTGGGGTGATACCTTTTTCAACAAGGGCGCCAAAGCCACCTAAAAAGTCAACACCAACCTCTTTTGCCGCATCGTCCAAAACCTGACAGGCCTTTACCATCTCGTCGCGCGTGAATCCTGCGCCGACGGTGCCGATGGGGCTTACGGAAATTCTCTTATTAACTACGGGGATGCCATAGCGGTCGCCCACGGCGTTACAGGTCTTCACGAGGTCGCCAGCATATTTAGCAATTTTTGTGCGAACCTTTTTTTCGAAGGTTGCAAAATTGTCGCTGGCGCAATCAAATAGATTGATACCCAGTGTCACAGTACGCACATCGAGATGCTCGCTACGGAGCATATTAATGGTAGAAATAACTTCGCGTTCGGTGAGCATACTTGTCTCCTAGACAACCTGAATTCTGTTAATCGCCTCGAAAATGTCGCGGTGTTGCAGTGTGAGCTCGAGCCCCATACTTTGAGCTTTAGCAATCAAGCGCTTATGAATCGCTGCGATATCGGCCTTCTCAGGAATCAGCACTTCATAAACAATCATAAATTCCCTAGGCTGCGGCTGCATGGCGCGAAGGTTTTCGATGTTGATTTTCTCTTCGGCAAACATCTCAGCGAACGTGCCGACGATATCGTTTCTGTCGCCACCGTAGACGCTAACAACGAAGGGCTCGCCTTTTTGGGATTTCGCTACCGCGTCGGGCTCGCCTGGATCCCAGACGCGTGCTGTGACACGTAATCCCGCTTCCTTTAGGGCAACGCTTAACTTATCTTTAAGCAATCCGTTATCAAGCTCGGCGGGCTTTTCAATAATGAAAAGGCTTGCGAACTGATTTTTAATGTTCGATTGCGACATCTGCGCGATGTTGCAATTGGCCGCAGTAAGCGTTTTGCAAAGGGCTGCAACAACGCCCGGCTCATCGATGCCGAGGGCACTGACAACGCAATAGGCAGTTTTCATACAAATAGCGAGCCCGTCTTATGTTTCTAAGACGGGCCTTCCTCATAGTGTTACTGGTTTAATCAATCTTCCTCGTCCTTACGCTGGTACTTGCTCGCCAATTCCTGTTGCTTTTGGAACGGAGCAGGTTGATAGGCGTAGAACTCGGCTGTAAAGACCGCAGCACCCTGCGTCATCGCATTTAAGCGGGCTGCATAGCCATCCATTTCCGCTAAGGGCATCAAAGCCGTAATTTCCATCGTTGAGGCATTGGTGGATGTGGTATTCACAACCTGACCGCGACGGCTGGCTAAGTCGCCTGCGATGTCACCCATGGCGCTTGCGGGAGCCGTAATGGACATCTTCACAATCGGTTCAAGAAGCGTGGGACTTGCCTTTTCGATGGCATCCATCATCGCCTTGCGACCGGCGCTGACGAACGCGACTTCTTTACTGTCCACGGGGTGTGACTTACCATCGTAAACCGTCACTTTCACGTCTTGCATCGGGTAGCCAGCAATGTAGCCCTGATCGAGCACTTCGCGAACGCCCTTTTCAACAGCAGGGATAAAGTTAAAGGGAATTGCACCGCCCTTGACTTCGTCGACAAACTGGAAGCCCTCTCCACGAGCCAAGGGTTCGACACGCAGATAGACTTCACCGAATTGACCAGCGCCGCCCGACTGCTTCTTGTGGCGTGCGTGGCCTTCGGCTTTGCCGCTAATTGTTTCGCGATAGGGGACCGATGGTGCACAGGTCTCCACTTCAAAGTTAAATTGTGCCTTCATACGGTCAAGCACTGTCTTAAGGTGCAATTCTGACAAGCCCTGCAACATTGTCTTATTAAGAACCGTATCCGTTCCTGTCGAGAGTGTCGGGTCCTCAGCGAGCATCTTCGATAAAACATCGCTCATACGGCCTTCATCGCCACGACGAAGCGGTGTGAGGTCCAAACCAAACATCGGTTTCGGGAAATCCAGGGGCTTCATACGCACATCAAAGTCAAGAATACTTGAGTGCAAGATGGCGCCGTAGTGCATTTCGTCAATCTTATTTAAGGCACCAATATCGCCAGGATTTAATTCATCGGCTTCGATGGTTTCTTTACCCTGAAGGATTAGGGGTTTGTTAACCTTAATCGGTTTACGGGAATCATCGATGTAAAGTGTGGAGCCCGGTTTAATCTGGCCCTGATGCACACGGAAAATGCCAATCTTTCCAACAAAGGGGTCACTGATAATCTTAAAGACGTGCGCCAACACAGGCATCTGGGCGCTCGGTTCCGTGGGAATCGGTGTCCCATCGCGTTTTTCAAAAAGCGAGACGTTGGCTTCCGCGGGCGAGGGTAAGTGGCGAATAATCACCTTCATAAAGTCGCGAATACCAATTAAGTTCTTCGCACTTGTAAAGCACACGGGAATGATGTGACCTTCACGTAGGGCTTTTGTAATCGGAGCGTGAAGGCTTGCGGGATCGGCATCGCCTTCTTCAAGGTAGCGTTCCATCGTGGCATCGTCGACTTCAACGACGCGCTCGATAAAGGCGCGGTGCACATCAGATACGCTCATGATGTCACTTTCACCTTCTTCGGTGTTGTAGCAGTCGATGACGTGGGTCATGCCTTTTGTCGGGAGATTCAACGGAATCACCGCATCACCAAAGGCAACGCGCAACTGTTCGAGAATGTTCATCAAGTCAACGCCAGGCACATCAATCTTATTGATGACAATCATGCGGCATAGGCCACGCTTTTCGGCCCAGTTCATCATGCGCTCGGTCATCAATTCAACGCCCTTGGTGGCGTCAACGACGATGACAGCGGTTTTTGCCGCATCCAAAGCCGGTAGCGACTGCCCGATGTAATCGGGGTACCCCGGGGTGTCGATCACATGAATACGAACAGGATCAAGACCTAATTTTTCTGTTCCCATATGGGCAACGGCTAAACGCAGTGAATGGCCAACTTGTTTTTCCTGAGGATCGCTATCACAAACTGTCGTTCCTTTCTCGACGCTACCGCATTCGGAAATAGCTCCGGCACGCATTAACATAGCTTCGATTAAGGATGTCTTGCCACTTCCGCCGTGACCGACGAATGCGACTGTACGCAGGTTCTGAGTTGGGTATTTCGACATTTATGACTCCTCGGGTTGAATTCAGAATTCTCGGGCGCGAGAGGAAGGCCGCACAGGCCCGAGAGACGTAGTCAATTCTACGTATCTCAGAGACAAATGGCGGCCCAAGAGAGAAAAAAATCTTAGCGGGAGCTTTTTAGGCGAGAAAAGGCCTCGAGCGCGTTTTCGTAAGAGTCCGAGGCGACGGCTTCTGTAGTTTCCCCTCGAAGGGCGGCTCCAATCGCAAGAGTTTCAAAGATATCCGCGGGCTGTGTTCGAGAGTCAGGATTTTTTCGTCGAGAGGCGCTTGGCATATCGGGAGCGTCTGTTTCTAAAACGAAATCTTTCTTTGATAGTCCAACAAAGATGCGGCGAATGCGCCTGCTACCTTCGTAGGTAAGAGCTCCGCCAAAGCCTAATTTCATCCCCAATTTAATGAAGCGATGGGCTTGGTTTTCTGAACCATTAAACGCGTGAACGACGCCTTTTAGGGGAGAAAAGACGGCAATTTCTCGACTCACAGCGTCCACAGCGTGCCTAGCGTGAATGTTCACGGGTAAGGAAAAACGCCTTGCCAATCGCAGTTGCTCACGAAAAAGTGTGAGCATCTTTGATGTGTCGAGTCCCTTGACAAAGCCATCGAGCCCGATTTCTCCGATTCCAGCAAATAGGGGATCTGTGAGAGTGTCTTTGATGGTTTTTTCAAAGTCTTTTAAAAAGGCCTCAACGGATTCGACCCTATCGATATAAAGTGGGTGAACGCCTAAGGCATAGTGAAACCCAATTTCGTGCGCAATCGCACGTGTTTTCTCGAATGTTCCCGGAATCCCAGAGCAGACGACGGCATCGACAAGTCCCAAATCCTTGGCTTTTTTTACCAATTCGTCTCGGTCGGCATCAAAAATGTCGGCATCGATATGCGTATGCGTGTCGATAACGTGGATCACGGCCTTAGCTTAGGGCGATACGCCCATTTTCCAATCGAATGGTTCTGTCGCACTTGGCGGCAATTGCCTTGTCGTGCGTCACAATCACAATCGCTGTGCCAAATTGCCGCGCAAGATGCACAAAGCACGAAAAGACAGACGCGGCTGTTTCTTCGTCTAGGTTTCCTGTGGGTTCGTCGGCTAAGACACAATCGGGATGCCCGACAATGGCGCGGGCAATCGCAACACGTTGCCGCTCGCCACCTGAGAGCTGACTCGGATAGTGATTGAGGCGTTCAGACAATCCAATGCTAACTAACACGTCCTTTGCCGCTTTGTAAGCTTCGTCATTTTTAACGCGACGAATAAGGAGCGGCATCGCTGCGTTTTCAAGCGCGGTGAATTCTGGTTGCAGATGGTGAAACTGATAGACAAATCCTAAGTGTTTGTTTCTTAGGCGGCCGAGTTCAAGCTCAGTTAAGTTGGCAATGTCGCACCCTGCGATACGGACAGTGCCCGAGTCGATTGCATCAAGACCTCCCAAGGCATGTAAAAGCGTACTTTTGCCGGAGCCCGAGGCACCGACGACGGCAACGATTTCTCCTCGGTCAACCGTAAAACTCACACCCTTTAGGACGGGGGTTTTCAGTCCTGCCGTGTCTTCATAGGTCTTAAATAGATTTTCAACAGCAATTGCTTCATTCATGACGTAGGGCCTGTGCAGGGTGAGTCTTCGCGGCGCGCCAAGACGGATAAAGGGTCGCTAGTAAGCTTGCGGCAAAGCTCACAAGTGCAATCGGGATAATGTCAGAGGCTCTCGGGTCACTTGGCATCTGACTGATGTAATAAATTTCTTTGGGTAAGAATTCAACTCCTAGGACGCTTTCGACTGCTGGGACGATGACATCGAGATTGCAAGCAATCCCTAAGCCAAAGACAATGCCGCAAATCACGCCGATAAATCCGACAATTGTTCCTTGAATGACAAAGATGGTCATAATCGACGCTGGAGAGGCCCCTAGCGTTCGTAAAATCGCAATGTCAGCTTGCTTTTCTGTCACAGTCATCACAAGGGTGGACACAAGGCCAAAGGCGCCGACAATCACAATCAAAAAGAGGATGATGGCCATCATGCGTTTTTCCACCTGCACGGCAGCAAACCAAGTGCGGTTTTGCTGCGTCCAATCGGTTGCGTAGTAATCGGCAGGAAGTTTCATCATCAAATTCATCGAAACCGCTCTCGCTTCATCGATGTTATGAAGTTTCACACGCACTCCTGTGGGGCCACCTGTGCGAAAAAGCGCTGCCACATCATCGATGTGAGAAAAGACGAGCGTGCTATCGAACTCATAGTGTCCCGAACGAAAGAGTGCCTTCACAGTCATCTGTTTCATGCGAGGAACAAATCCTGCGGGCGTTGTGTTGCCCTTGGCGACAATCAATGTCACTTTGTCCCCGACAGAGACCCGTAAAAGGCGAGCGAGATCTTCTCCTAAGATGACGCCGAATTCTCCTGCCTTAAGTTCATTTAATGTGGCCTCTCCCAAAGTTTTAGCCACATCGCTCACGTGAGGTTCTGCCTCTGGATCAATGCCACGAACGGCAACGCCACGCAGGGTGCCTCGAGAATTAAGCAATCCTTGACCAGAGACGTATGGAGCGCAAGCCACAACGCGTTTGTCGGTTTCAATAAATTTTGCGGTTTCTTTCCAATCGGGAATTGCTCCAGCAAAGCGCACGACTTCAACGTGCGAAAGCACGGAAAGCATTCTGTCGCGCACTTCCTTTTGAAAACCGTTCATCACCGAGAGCACGATAATGAGAGCCATCACCCCAAGAGCAATCGATGAAATCGAAATCCCTGAGATAAAGCTCATAAAGCCATCTTTGCGACGGCCTCGACGTCCGGCACGCGTGTAACGCAGCCCGACAAGTAGTTCAAAAGGTAAGTTCATGAAGCGTCTTTTTCGAGTGCGACGTTAACAGGGATTGCTCCCAATTTTTCCGTTAAAACTTTTGGGTCAATCGTGATGATATAGCCACGACGCCCGCCATTGATGTGAATTTTATCGAGAGTAAGAATCGTGCTTTCCACATAAACAGGCATTTTCTTGCGTGTCCCAAAGGGGCTCGTGCCGCCGACCTGATAGCCCGAATTGCGCTGCGCTTGATCTGGTGCGCAGGGTGCTATGAACTTGCGACCTGTTTGGCGCGCTAGGTTTTTCGTGGAAACCTCGCAATCCCCGTGCATGAGAATGACTAAGGGCTTTGCGGCCTCATCTTGCATGATAAGTGTCTTTACCACGGTGTGCTCATCAAAGCCTAAAGAAAGAGAAGCCATATGGGTTCCCCCATGCTCGACATAGTCATAGGAGTTTTGCTCAAAACTAACTCCGTGAGCCCGAAGCCAGGTTGTCGCTGGCGTTTCACTCTCGTGCTTTTCGTGATTTTTCTTACTCATTTTTTAGTCTTTCTTCTCAATGAAAGAGAACTTTACGCCGCATGCGTTAGGTCGTTCATTCTGAGCCACGCACCAATGGCGACGAAGTCTTCTCTTCCGCCAAAGGCTTTTCCTTCAAAACTCTTTGGATTCAAGATGTCTAATTTATCAATCATGGCCTTGGTCATAACGCGGTGGCAAGGAATCAGTATTGGAAAGGGATTGTGTGCCAAGATTTGTCCTACGGCCCGTACGGCATCTGGCGAGCCAACAGCTTCAGCAATTTCGCCATAGCTCTTAAATGCTCCACAAGGTAGAAGGGAAGTTTCT
>CAVAQL010000019.1:0-15651 GCA_963590825.1 Bacteroides caccae
CTTTTCTGGCGCTTGGTTTAATCCCGTGTGGACAATTGAGCAAAAGAATGGCGCCCCCAAAGAAGGCGAATCTGAAGAAACGGGTTTTACAAAGAAACTCCAGATTTGGAAGAACTTAAAAGACTTCTTTAAGTTTTAGTGCTTGGGATTGATCTCTTCGACAATCACAGCGTCTTCGACTTCTGTGACGCGTTTAACACCAACACGCGCTTGATTGCTGCGCTTTTCCTTTGGTGTTTCCTTAAAAGGTTCTTCGCGAGTTTCAGTTTCGCCACTCATTCGCGCAGCAAGTTCCTCCTGCATACGCTTAATGGGGTCTCCATGACGCCAACGCCAATAAATTCCGTAAAGCGCTACGCCAAGAACAAATATCAAGAAAGCCAAGAACAAGCCACCGATAACAGGAAGCAAAAGAACGCCGAGAACAACGCAAAGCGCAATCACAAGAATCGTTGCAAAGGGGCTTACCCCACGGCCGTTGATATAAATCATCCTCGTTGTACCTTTAAAAGGAATCGGAAATTTTCTTGGATTGTAGCGATGAAAAAACGCACGATGTGTGCGCGATTTGTAAGCAGAGTTTAAAGATTTATGGGAAAATTGCGGCCCATCATGTCAGATATTTTAAAAAACACAATGCCTTCATCTCTTCCCGACGTCCAAAGTCTTGAGGACACCCGTCATATTTGTATCGACCGCGTTGGAATCAAGGGGCTTACTTACCCAATGCAAATTGCCGGCAAAGACGCCACACAACCGACCGTTGCTAAAGTCGATATGTACGTTTCCTTGAGTTCAGAGCATCGCGGAACGCATATGTCTCGCTATGTAGCGCTTTTATCGGAAAACACAGAACCCTTAAGCGCCAAAATGGTCGAACACCTTTTAGGGAAAATGCTTTCTTTACTTGGCTCAGATAGTGGCTACATCGACATTCGTTGTCCTTTCTTTGTCCATAAGAAAAGTCCTGTTTCTGATCTTGTTTCTTTAATGGATTATGAGGTGCGGTTTTGCGCTGAAAGTCTTAAAGGGAAAGTGCGCGTCATCCAAGAAATCACGGCTCCCGTGACAAGTCTTTGCCCTTGCAGTAAAGAAATTAGCGACTTTGGCGCCCATAACCAACGCTCTCGCATCACAATCGGTGTTGAGTGTGATGGAACTCTTTCTTTGGAAGATCAAATTCGTATCGCAGAAACCAGCGCCTCTTGCGAACTTTGGAGTCGCTTAAAGCGTAGCGACGAGAAGTTTGTAACGGAATTTGCTTACGAGCATCCGAAATTTGTTGAAGATACGATTCGTGATGTGGCGAGAAAGCTCGATGCCGACAGTCGCGTATTTGCCTACCGCGTCGAAGTGGAAAACTTTGAGTCCATCCACAATCATTCGGCCTGCGCGATGCTCAAGCGCGATAAACGCACAAGCTAAACTTGCGCTTGCGATTAAAGAGAACCGACGTGGCCGGCAAAAGAGGCGTCGGTTCTTTCTTCTCCTAAGAAAAGTGTCTCTAAGCAACAGCTTGCAACAGATTCTCGCGAGCTTCTTTGCTAGAGTTACGGATTGCAGATTTTTTGAATTGGTTTCAGTGGCTTTGTCAAAATGGAAAATGAAAAATTGCTTGAGCTAGTGCAGCGAGCTCTCAAAAAAATCGGTGTGACAGATATCGTTCCCCGCATTGAAAAACCCAAAGATCTCTCCCACGGAGATTTTGCTTGCACTGTGGCAATGCAGTGCGCTCGTAGCTTAAAGAAAAACCCACGTGAAATCGCTCAGACGCTTGTTGATGCCATCAAAGAAGACCCCGACTATGCGGCTGTCATTGAAACTATCGAAATCGCAGGTCCTGGCTTTATTAACTTTCGCTTAAATACGGCTTCGAAGTTTTCTGTCATTTCTGAAGTGTTAAAGAAAAAAGAAACCTTTGGGGCAAGCTCAGAATTCGCTGGCAAAAGCGTTCTTCTTGAGTATGTTTCTGCCAATCCCACAGGCCCCTTACATTTGGGTCACGCCCGTCAGGGTGCCTTAGGCGATGTTCTGTCGCGGATTATGGCCACGCAAGGCTACAAAGTTACACGCGAGTTCTACTACAACGACGCGGGTGTTCAAATCGATAACCTCACGCTTTCTGTTATTGCTCGTGCCCGTGAATTAAAGGGCCTTGCCAAGCCCGAGGACTTCCCAGAAAACGGCTATCACGGCGATTACATCACAGACATTGCCAAAGACTATTTAAATGGCATTTCAATCGTCGCTCCTGACGGAAAAACAATTGAAAGTAAGGGTGACATTGACGACAAAGACACGGTGCGCCGTTATGCTGTTGCCTACCTAAGAAACGAACAAGACACGGACCTTAAGGCCTTAGGTGTTGGTTTTGATAACTTTTATCTTGAAAGCTCCCTGTATTCCGATGGACGGGTGGCGCGAGCCGTACAGGCCATGATTGATTCGGGCTACACCTATGAAGCAGACGGCGCTCTTTGGCTAAAAACGACAGACCCGAAATTCGCTGACTTTCACGACGACAAAGATCGTGTGATGCGTAAAAAAGACGGTCACTACACCTACTTTGTTCCCGATGTCGCCTATCACCTCTCGAAGTTTGAACGTGGCTTTACGCGCGCAATCAATATTCAGGGTTCCGACCATCACGGCACGACAGCGCGTGTGAAAATTGGCCTACAAGTTGCAGGACCTGCCTTTGGGATGAAGATTCCAAAGACCTTCCCTGAGTATGTGCTTCATAAGATGCTTCTTGTCGTCAAAGACGGCCAAGAAGTAAAAATGAGTAAGCGCTCAGGAACCTACGTTACATTACGCGATATCGTTGATTGGGTCGGGCGCGATGCGGCACGATTCTTCCTTGTGTCTCGTAAGTCAGACGCTGAATTTGTCTTCGATGTGAATCTTGCGTTAAGCAAAAGCGATGAGAACCCTGTTTACTACTTGCAATATGCGCATGCGAGAATTTGCTCGGTACTAGCACAAGCCAAAGAAAAGGGTTTCGCAGTTCCCTCTTTTGAAGAGCCCGCGAAAGCAAACTTTGATTTACTCGATAGCACAGCCGCTAGTGCTCTTTCTCAGCGCATTGCTGAGTATCCGCGAATTCTTTCGATTGCCGCTCGAGACTTGGCGCCACACTTACTTTGCGTATACTTAAAAGAATTGGCTTCAGACTTTCACGCCTTCTATAACGCCGACCGCGTGTTAGTTGACGATAAAGAATTGCGCAATGCTCGCCTTGCTCTTTTGATGGCTAGCCGCCAAGTTTTAGCCAATGGTTTAGCCACGCTTGGAATTGACGCACCAGAACACATGTAGAAACGGAGAGGACAATGTCACAGAAAAGTGAAGGTTATGGCTTTAAAGCTCTTTTTTGGTCCTTTACCCTAGGCGCTGTTTTTGCGTTTGCCGTATCCGCAGGGCTTGCGCTTTGGATTACCAAAGCGCCGATTCCGTTTGTCGCGAAAGTGCAGCCCTCTTCTCGCTTAGTCGATATCACGCTCGACGGCAAACAAGATCCCAATAAGAACCTTTACGCTGAAGGTCAGGGCGTCGAGCAAACCACTGCCACGGTGAAAACTGTGACAGCGGGCACGGAAGAAGAAAGCGCACTACCCACAAAGTTCTGGGTACAGGCTGGTGCTTTTAGCCAAAATGCCGACGCAGAAAGTATGCGTGCTCGCATCGCCTTTATTGGACTTGATGCCCAGATTGTTTATCGCAATGAAAAAGGTCAACGCTTATATCGTGTGAGAATTGGGCCTTTTGATTCTGAAGAACAGGCCAATGAAATTAACCAGTCCCTTGCCGACAATTCGATTAAGGGAACCGTTCTTCGCTTGAGGGATTAACGCAAATGATTTCTCGACGCAATTTACTCATCTCTTCAGCAGCTTTGGGAGTCTTTGGAGCGAATCCTCTTTGGGCGAAGGAAAAGAGCGCTGATTTTGTCCTTGGAAAGGACTATCTCGCCGTCAATCCCGTTGTTGAGTGCCCAGCGCGACCCATTATCGTCCACGATTTTTTTGCCTACACCTGCTCGCATTGCTATCGACTTGCTCCATTGATGAGTGAGTTCGTGAAATCTGTTGAAGGCGACTCCGCTGTAAAAGTCATCCCTGTGCCTGTGTCTTGGGAAGAAAGTTACGACTATTTTCCTGCGGTGTATTTTGCTTTTGAAGCGCTTGGAAGACTTTCCGATTTACACATGGCGTATTGGCAATGGGTTATGCAGCCCGAACACCCATGGACAAAAGTCGAGGATGTGAAACCCGACACGGATGCTTGGGTCAAGGAGCACGGCATTAACCTTGAAAAATGGCACGCGCTTATCGAGGGTTTTGCCATTCGCAACAAAGTGCGGCAAGCAACCGAAATCTGGCAAAAGTACGATATCGACTCCACGCCGATGATTGGTGTTGCGGGACGTTTCCTGACCGCTCCCCACTTAACAGGATCTCGCCCGAGGGCAATCGAAGCAACCCGCTGGCTTATTAGTCAAATCAAATCGGGCAAACTTTAGGAGAACTTTCCGATGCGCGTTTTCATTACAGGGGCTTCTAGTGGAATCGGCGCCGCGCTTGCCCGCGCCTACGCCAAGCGTGGTGCAACGTTAGGGCTTCTTGCAAGAAACCCCGATAAGTTAAAGGACTTTGCCAATACCCTTCCTAATCCTCAATCGCACGCGCTTTATGCAGCCGACGTGACAAAGAGCGATGCGGTTATCGCTGCGGCTACAGATTTCGATAGCAAGGGAGCCACGGATCTAGTCATTGCCTGCGCCGGGATTTCGATTGGCGTTAAAACCGAATATCGCGAAGATTTAGACGTCTTAGAGCGCATCTACCGCACCAACGTTTTTGCGATGGCAAGTACCTTTCATGGCTTTATCGCTCCGATGAAGGCACGAGGCTACGGACGCTTTGTTGGCATTGGATCTGTTGCTGGCATTCGAGGTTTACCAGGAAGTGAAGCCTATTGCTCGAGTAAAGCCGCTGTGATTTCTTATTTGGAGAGCCTGCGTAATGATTTGCGTCCCTACGGGATTTGCGTCACGACGCTTTCTCCAGGTTTTGTGAAAACACCTTTAACAGCGAAGAATCCTTATAAGATGCCCTTTTTGCTTGAGCCCGATGAGTTCGCTCGCATTGCCGTGAAAGCCATCGATGCTAAGGTCTCTTATAAGACCATTCCTTGGCAAATGGGCGTCTTAGCCAAATTAATGCGCATTCTTCCAAATTCAGTTTTTGATGCGTGCGTTGCACACCGCAAACAAAAGCCGCGCGATAAAGAATTGCATCCCAACTAATGCGCGTGACTTCCCGAAAGAGTGCGCTTCCACGCTGAATCAAAATGAAATCGAGCAGAGACTTTACTTGCCCCTGCTCGATTGTGCCTTTACTTAAACTCAGTTCTACTCGTTTTAGAACCGATTAGAACGTATCAAAGTACTCTTGCAGTTTCTTTACGTCGTGAGTCTTTGTTAAGCCGAGCATCAAGAGAATGCGGGCCTTCTGCGGATTCAACGTTCCAGAAGAAAGGAATCCGTACTTGGCATCATCGACTTCAGCGTCCTTGGTTGTAGCGCCCGTTGGAACGCGCGAGCTACGAACGACAGCGATACCGTTCTTCGCGGCCTTTTCAAGCACAGGGAAGATATTCTTATGGATGTTGCCGTTACCGACACCGGCGTTGACGATACCGTCGTATTTGGCCTTAACCAAAGCTTCGGCCTGAACGGCTTCCACGCCGCCGTGTGTATAAACGATGCCAACCTTCGGAAGCTTCGTGAGTTTTGTCACATCAAACGGGGTCTGATAGGTGTGCTTACGAAGCGACGTGCTCTCGTAGGTCACTTTGTTATTGAAGATTGTGCCAACCTTGCCGTAGTTACCAGCGATAAATGTCTCAGGCTGAACGGTATTGCTCTTTAAGATATCGCGTGCGCCGATTACGATATTGTTCATCGCGACAACGACGCCCTGCTCGGCTGTTTTCTTTTCTGTAGCAGTTAAAACGGCGTTGTAAAGGTTACGCGGACCGTCTGCACCAAGACCTGTGGAAGGAAGCATGGCGCCAACGAGCACCACGGGCTTCTTGCAGCGTAACGTCAAATTCAAGAAGTACGCTGTTTCTTCCATCGTGTCCGTGCCGTGCGTAATCACAAAGCCGTCGTACTTGTTGCAATCTTCGTTGATAACCTTGTTGAGCTTAAGCCAGACGTCGTCTGTCATGTCTTGTGAGCCAATCTGAACGACCTGTTTCGGGGTGATTTCAGCGATATCGGCAAGCTGCGGAACGGCAGCGACGAGGTGATTAACGGATACCTTACCTGCTTGGTAGGCAGAACCCGTTGCCGAGTTACCCGATCCTGCGATTGTGCCACCTGTGGCTAACACTTCAATTTTTGGTAATGTGGCCGCGGCAACCGCTGTGCAGGCACCAAGAATCGCAAGCGCTGTTAATGTTTTTTTGAACATTGTTTTGTTTCTCCATATTTGGGTTTATTGCAAACCCCTTTTGATTAAATCACTCCCTCAACCTTTGCCAAGAAGAAGACTAGAAATATCGGGCTAAGTGGCTGATTTTTTCTAGGAATCCCTCTCGGAAAGCGTGCTAATTTTTTATCTCGATATATAAGATAAATAAAGTAGCTTTTTTAATTATCGTCAAAGAAACCAAGATGCGCAATTAAAAGATGTAACGGAGTTTTTCAGCCGAAAATTGGGAAAATGAGTCCTCCAAAAAGGCCTTAAAAAGGCCCATTTGGAAAAGAAGAATGGCAAGGAAAAGACGATTTAGTTTTCTTCTTTTACGAGGGCTTTGTAGATAGCCTCACGCTTAGCGCCTGATGCCTTCGCGGCAATCGCTGCCGCTCGACTTGCGGGCAACTCCGCGGCAATGAGTCTAGCCCAACGAAGTGTTTCTTCATCGACAGTGTCATCATTTGATTTCTTCTTTTCACACTCGTCGATAAGAACGACGTACTCGCCCTTGGGTTCGTGAGTCTTTGCCCAGGTCTCGAGATCTTGCGCATTCATTTCGGCGAATTCTTCGAAACGCTTTGTCACTTCCCGAGCAATGACAACGCGGCGAGAGGCCTCAAGATTTTCTGACAAAAGAGCAATCAAGTCACAAATCCTATGCGGGGCCTCATAAAGGACAAAGGCTTCTTTTCTTTCGCAAAGAAAGCGAACAGCCTCTTTTCTTAACTTTCCTGTCGGTTCAACAAAACCCGCAAATGTAAAGCGGTACGCCTTTAAACCTGCGGCGCTCATCGCACTGATAACGGCCGACGCTCCAGGAATCGGAACGACGCGAAAACCAGCGTCTCTAACGGCTTCAACAACTCGCGCTCCTGGGTCGCTTACGGCTGGCGTTCCTGCGTCGGTAACAAGGGCGATACGTTCGCCCGCTTGAAGTCTTTCAATGAGTTTTACAGCTGCCGAACATTCATTGTGTTCGTGAACTGCGACACAAGGCGTAGAAATTGCATAGCGGTCAAGCAATTTTCTTGTTTCTCGGGTATCCTCACAGGCAATCGTATCGCAGACTGCGAGCACCCAGAGTGCCCGCAGTGTGATGTCTGCGGCGTTGCCAATCGGAAGGCCTACAATGTAGAGCGTTGCGCTCGGAAAAGTCTGCTCGCCAAGCAATGCCGCTTGCATGAGTGGATTGTCATCAAAATTACCCGTTTTTTCGGATTGCATTGTGAAACACCCTTTGTTCGTCCGTTTTTTGTCTACCCTCTTGGCCGCTTCCTGTTCGGTCGCTTTCGCGCAGGCCGCTCCTAATGTGGCATCAGAAGACGTCGCTCCCGCAGAGCCCGTGAAAGACGAAACCACCGTCAAAGCACAGCCCATTAAATTGGCTTTCATTCTTCCGCGCAAGAAATCGCGCTTTGATGCGGCCACACAATACGCTCTTGATGGAGCTCTTGCCGCGAATTATGCCGCACCCGTTCCCGCAGAAATTCTTCTGATTCGTCCGGGTTCCGACGATAGCGTCGCGAAACAGCTTAAAAGTGCCGCCGCCTCTGGCGCTTTAGCTGCCATTGGCCCATTAGATCGTGATGCAATCGAGCAGATTGCTCAAATGGATTATCTGCCACTACCTGTTGTCACGCTCAATCAGATTGACCTCGATAAAGAAGTGCCTCTAACGCAAGAAGAAATCCAAGAGCAACGCATGAAAGAAGAGGCGCGCCAAATCGCCGATGACGCCGCTCGAGAACTCAACGAAGCAGCGCAAGCACAACAAGATGAAAACGCTCCGACAAATCCCGAGCATTTAAGTGAAGGCGAGCTTGCTGCAATGCAAGGGGGATCGATTTCTGTTGACCTGAAAGTCCCTGGCCTTGTTCTAGCCAAAGACATCCCTGTTGAACACGTTCGTTATGAACCGCGCTTATTTCCAAGAGGCCTCCTAATGACAAGTCTTTCTTTGGAGACAGATGCCCATTATGTGGCCGAACTCGGCGTACAGGCACTTCCGCGCTTGACTGAATCTGGCGAGCGTCCCAAGGTCCTTGTCATCGACCAAGATAAGCCTCTGCAAAAGAGAATTGCCAACTCCTTCTCGAAGACGCTTACCGATTTGGGTTATGCCCCCGACCGCCTTACAGTTGACTTAAAAGACCTCAACCGCGTTTCTCAACTTTTTGAACTCGTCATCGAGGACGATGACCCAGAAATTGAGCCCGATGAACCCATCGATCAAGAGGCAGACCCCGTGGCATGGCGCCAACAGCAATTGCGCCAGACGCGAGAATCCGCTGAAAGACGCGCTTACGCAGCCCTTGCCGAGCCTCCGTATTACGCCGTCTTCTTAGCGCTTGATGCGGCCACGGCTTCGCAAATTCGGCCGCGCCTCCCCTTAAGGACGCGTCTGTGGGGTACATCGCTCCTTTATCCAGGAAATCCCGAGACAAACTCCACAGCAAAAGCTCTTACATTTGACTTAAAACAAGTCGGCTTTGTCGACGCACCATTTATCCTCGATTTCGACGATGAAACGTTTGATACGACCTATAAGGTGGCGCCTCCGGCGAGTCTTGTCGGCAAACAACTCTTTGCTCTTGGCGTAGATGCCTTAAGCATTGCCAATGCCATTGCCCAAGGAAAAGTCTCTGGCGAGATTGAAGGCCTTACGGGGTCGTTGCAGTACGACTTAGAAAGCTCCCCTGTTGTCACACGCCACGGCGCCTGCGCCATGATTAACAGTGGCTCAATTCGTCGGATGACGCCTCAGGAATTAATTGACTTTCGTGTCATTCAGCCTAGCACCTACAAGGCCTTAAAGAAGTCCGAGCATTCGCAAGCACAAAAGGCAAGTCCCGCTCAAGAGGCCGCGACAGAAATGCCTGCGGCTCAAGTGCCTGAGGCTAAAGAGCCCGTGGCCCCGACAAACTAAAGACAGCGAAAATGCCAATTCTCACGCTTTCAAGCGCTCTTTTAAGTTGGGGCGACTTACCTGTGCTTGATAACGCTGAACTTGTCTTAGAGGCGGGCGAGCGCGTCGGCTTAATTGGGAGAAACGGCACAGGAAAAACTTCCTTTTTAAAGGTTCTTTCTCGGGAGGTTGCTCTTGACCAAGGCGAGCTTCGCACAACAACTGGGCTTCATGTTGTCAATGTCCCCCAAGAGCCGCAACTTCTAAGTGCTGCTACTCTCCTCGAGAGTCTTGAGGCGCAACGCGAAAGCCTAATCACATTGGATGAAGAAACACGCTTTGCTGAGCGAGCGCTCCTGCGCTCGTATATGGAAAAGCTTCACGTTTCTGAGGCGTTAGACCCCGAAAGCACCTCAGGCGGCGAACGCAAACGCGCCGCCCTTGCCCTAGCGTTAAGTCTGAAACCGGATTTATTGCTGCTTGATGAGCCGACAAATCACCTCGATATTGAGACGATTCGCACACTTGAAACGATTCTCAAAGAAGAGTTCTCGACAAGTCGCTCCTTGGTTGTTGTTACACACGATAGAGCGTTCCTTGATTCTGTTGTAACACGCATTCTTGAACTCGATCGCGGACTGTTGCGTAGCTACGAAGGAAACTTTCAAGCTTACGAAAGACACAAAGAAGAAGAACTTCACGCTGAAAATTTAGCCCGACAACGCTTTGATAAGTTCTGGGCTCAAGAAGAGGTATGGATCCGTAAAGGCATTGAAGCACGTCGTACGCGTAACGAAGGCCGTGTGCGTCGCTTGGAAGAACTTCGTCGCCAACGCCAAGCAAGACGCGAGAGCGTTGGAGACGTCCGTTTTTCTCTTGACCGAGGCAACCGTAGCGGAAAGATTGTTCTTGAAACCAAGGGCCTCACAAAGCGTTTTGGAGAAAGGACAATCGTCTCAAACCTTGATTTCACGCTCGTGCGTGGCGACAAATTGGGGCTTCTGGGGAAAAACGGGACAGGGAAATCGACTCTCATTAAGCTTTTCTTAGGCGAACTCACTCCCGACTCCGGGTCGGTGCGCCAAGGAACAAATCTATCGATTGCCTACTACGATCAATTGCGTGAAGAGCTCGACCCGACAAAAACTGTTGCCGACACGATTAGTCCGGGAAGTGATTGGGTTGAAATCGGTGGCGTAAGAAAACACATAATGAGCTATTTGGCCGATTTTCTTTTTGAGCCACGCAAAGCCAATGTTTACGTCTCAGCCCTTTCTGGGGGCGAGCGCAATCGCTTACTTCTCGCCCGTCTTTTTGCGCTTCCTGCGAATTTACTGGTGCTTGATGAACCCACAAACGACCTCGACATTAATACGCTCGAATTGCTTGAAGAGACCATCGCCAACTACACGGGTACTGTGATTCTTGTCAGTCACGATCGCCGTTTCTTAGATAACGTTGTCACACAGACACTGTCGCCTGTCAATTACGAAAACCCCGACGGTCATTGGCGTGAATGTGTTGGCGGATATTTAGATTGGTTTCTTCTTAACGAAAAAGAAGCCCCTCAAAAGAAAGTCCCAACAAAAGAAGCCGACCCTGAGAAAACAAAACGCGTTCGAAACACCGCTATGGAGCGTGTGCGGTTAAGCTTTAAAGAAAAGCGTGAACTCGAGGCGCTACCGGCTCAAATTGAAGCGCTTGAGGCCGAGCAAGAGAAACTAACACAAAAGCTTCTTGACCCAAACTACCACAAGAACCCCATAGAAGAAATCAAAGCCGACAAGGAACGAATCGAGGAGCTTCCCCGCTTCATTGAAGCCGCCTATGAGCGCTGGGAAGAACTCACAAAAAAAGAAACACTTGCTTCGCGTTAAGTCCTCTTTCTCGCACGGCTTTCTTTTCTCGCCGTAAAATCCATGCGACTGAAGATGGCCTTTTATGCACTATCCCGTTTTTTTGAAAAAACTACCCGCCACAGAATCTCTGATGCGACGCTTAAGAGAGGCGCCCTCTTTTAGTCGTGCAGAAGGTCTTTTGCTTGTCACGCTCTTAAGTATTCCTGCAATCATCGCGCAATTAGCGAGTGTCCTCATGCACTACATCGACATGGCCATGCTCGGCCACTTGGGTTCCGATGAGGCCGCAGCCGTAGGACTCGTTTCGACAACGATTTGGATGTTTTGGGGCATCGGGAGTGCAGGAATTACGGGCTTTCACGTGCTAGTTGGCCAGCGCATCGGAGCACGAGATGAAAAGGCTGTGAAGTCTCTGATGCGCCAGTCGCTCGTTGTCACTTTTGTCTGGGGAATGATGCTCGCGGTTGCCGGTGTTTTGATTGCCAAAGAACTCCCTCACTGGTTAGGCGCCACAGGCAAGGTCGCCGATCTCGCCACAGAATACTTTCAGATTGTTGTTGCCTCATGGTCACTTGTTCTTGTGAACTTCTTGGAAACAGGGATGCTTCGCGTCAGCGGCAACATGAAAGCCCCGAGCATTCTTGGCATATCGATGTGTGTGCTCGACGTGTTCTTTAATGCGCTCTTGATCTTTCCCTCGCGCACAACAACACTCTTCGGTTGCGAAATTTATCTACCTGGATTGGGCTGGGGCGTTGCGGGAGCGGCGTGGGCAACAGTGCTAGCCACCACGCTTGTGCTTCTCGCGAGCCTTTGGATGGCCTGTGTGAAGTCTGAACACCTTGCCATCTTTAGGCGTGAAGGCTCTTTTATCCCACAACTACTTGACCTAAAGAACTCTTTACGAATCGGCCTACCCGTAAGCATTCAGCGTATCGTGATGAACGGAGCGCAAATTATCTCGACGATGATTGTCGCGCCCTTGGGTACCGTTTCGCTTGTTGCACACTCTTTTGCGCTTACCGTTGAAAGTCTTTGCTACATGCCTGGCTTTGGCATCCGAGAAGCGGCAACCACGCTTTGCTCGCAAACCATTGGCGCAGGCCACACAACGCGCGCTCGTGAAGTGGGAGGTCTTACGATTTTTGTTGGTGTCCTCGTGATGAGTTTTATGGGGCTACTGATGTTTTTCGGAGCTGAAGCCATGATGGGAACGATGACGCCTGATGCGGAAGCGGTAAAGCTCGGAGCCCAGATACTTCGCATTGAAGCGTTCGCAGAGCCGATGTATGCCGCCTCCATCGTTGCCTATGGGTGTTTCCTTGGCGCGGCTGATACACTTATCCCGAGTTTGATGAACCTACTGAGTATGTGGATTGTTCGACTTCCATTGGCCTTCTGGCTAGCCCAATCGATGGGGCTGGTGGGTGTTTGGATTGCGATGTGTTTGGAACTCTTTTTTCGAGGAGTCATCTTCCTCGTGCGCTTTTACAGAGGCTCATGGCTAACTCGTGCAGGACGTTCCCGCTAGAAGTTTGCGATAAAACTGAAATGAGGTATTGCCGTGACAAATCGCGCGAAAGTCGGCTTTATTCTCACCTGCTTTTTCTTAGATGCCTTGGGTGTGGGACTCATTGTTCCTGTGCTGCCGCGCTTAATTGGCACATTAAGCGAAACACGCGACGCACAGACCCTTTGGTACGGCGCCATTATGGTTAGCTACGGGGCGATGCAGTTTTTAAGCTCGCCTGTCCTTGGGCACCTTTCCGATCGCTTTGGACGTCGCCCTGTGCTTCTTACAGGAATCTTTGGTCTTGGGATTACGTTTGCAATCCCCGCGTTCTTTGCCTCGTTGCCGCTTATTCTCGCAAGTCGCATTATTGGAGGAGCGCTTTCTTCCAACATCTCCGTTGCGCAAGCCTATATCGCTGATATCACCGCCGGAAAACGTCGCGCCCAAATGTTTGGCCGATTAGGAGCCGTTTATGGCATTGGCTTTGTGTTGGGGCCTGCTCTTGGGGGACTTGCTGGGCAAACAGACCCCGCATTCCCATTCCTAATTGCCGCAGTTCTTTCTTTATGTAATTTTCTTTTTGGGCTTTTCTTTTTACCCGAGTCTCTTTCAGAAAAGACGCGCGATACGCTTAACGCTTCAGCCTGCAACGCCTTCTTAACGCTACCCAAGCTACTAGAGAAATCCGAAAGCCGTCCCTTCTTTTTTATCTTTGCCTTTAACGCGCTAGCCATCTTTCTTTTGCAGTGCACGTGGGCGCTTTACACAGAATTTCGCTATGGCTTTACGCCTCTTGAGATAGGACTTTCGATTTTCGCACTTGGCGTTTCGATGTCTTTTATTCAGGGCTACTTTTTATCTTGGCTACTGAGCTTTTGCAAAGCTTCACGCATTGTCTTTGCGTCGCTCGTAGGAAGCGCCTTATGCTTAGTTGTGATTGGGCTTACTGAAAGTGGAGCCGTGGCCACAGTCTTTTGTTGTGCCTACGCCATTGGCGGCACAGTGGGCCCCATTTTGACAAGCCTCATTAGCCAGGTAAGTAAACCCGAAGAACAGGGTAAGAACATTGGGGCCCTAAATTCCCTATCTGCCCTAATGAGTGCGGTGGCACCCGTCTTTGGCACGATTCTTTTAAGCTTTGTCATCCATAGTGAAACTTGGATAACGCAGGGGGCTCCTTACTTTGCGTCAGCGCTCTTGATGCTCTGCGCTTTGTACTTTTTCAAAGTTTGGGGCGCGAAGAAAATTGACCGCTTTGTTAAACCAACGAAGCGAAAAATTTCCAACAAAGCGTAAAAAGAAGAAAATTTTCTTTTAGGCGTGGTAGTCTACGGCAATCAATTTTTCCCAAGGATGCTTCCACTATGTCGGCTCTACGACGCTACGCTTTTGTGCTTTGTCTTGCTCCTTTCGCTTTGAGTGCTCAAGCAAGCACCTTTTGGGCTGCGCGCGGCGCAACAGAAACGCTAAACGGCACAACAATCGTGGCCTATATGCGAGACGATCTTGCAGGAGAACAAAATTTCGTCACGATTAACGACGAAGGAAGCTATGCTTTTAAGGGCCTTTTCGTTGGAAAAACTCATCGCTTTGAAGCCGGACTAAATGAGCGCGGGCTCTTTGTTGGCCAAATCTCCGCGGCAAGTGTTTCGCGTAACACGCGACTTTCTCTTTTCCCCAAACGCTTTAAATCAAGCGAAGGCTGGCACACGGGAGAATGGCTTGTTCGACACTGCGCCTCCGTTTCTGAAGCGCTCAATAAGACGAATGTCTTCTCAGGCTACCCAATGATTTATGTCTTAGCCGATAAGCGAGAGATTGCCTTTGTCGAAGCCCTACCCAATGGACACTTTCATGTTCAAAGAACCTCCGACGGCCTTCTTACGCACACCAATCACTTTATTCTTCCCGAGACCACAAAATTTAATGGGCAGATTCCTGCGAGCTCCGTTTCTCGCCTAGCACGCATCGACTCTTTACTAGAAACAGAACTGAAGCCATTTCGTCTTGAACAGTTTCTTTCGATGACGCAAGACGAACACGCCGGTCCCGACTCAAGCCTTTTTCGCGTTGGTAGCAAACCCCGTTCTCCCAAAACCACAGGGATTTGGTTACTGAACTTTCCGGCGAATTCGGGAACACTTTCCTATTTGCGCTACTTAAACGAAGCCAATTGGGTGAGCGCTCGTGAACGGTATCCGGCAACAAAAGAAGGAGCTACTCTAAACGCCTTAAAGCCAGAAACTCTTACGACGCCTTTGGCTACGCAAGAAAAACCGGAAGTGCCAAAGGACCCCATAAAGGAGTAAGACGAAATGACCGTATCTCGTAGCTTTCTTCTTTGTGCTTTGAGCCTTACGCTCGCAGGATGCTCAACGTTTTTTAAAGACGCTGTTACACCACCAGATGGAGCAAGTTATTCGCAAACGTATATTGGAACAGGCTACCAACAGTTTCAATGTAACGTAGACAAGAAGGGCTATTACTGGCGCTTCATTGCCCCAGAAATTGAGATTCGTGACACTTCAGGACGGCTTTTTGCAAGGCAAGGTGCAGACTTTACTTTCCGCGCAAGCGACGGCAGTAGCCTGAAAGCAAAAATTACCGCTTCAAAAGAAAGCGATGCCCGGATTCGCGACGTTCTTTTTGAGACAACTCCGCGTGGCAACTTGAAAGGCGTTTTATCACGCTTTCATTGGGTCAAGCGAACCGAGGCCAGGGGCGGCGTCCCACAAGAGACCTGCCGCAGAGGAAATCTCGGAAACTTTGTACGAGCCCCCTTTAGTGCGAAGTACTCTTTTTACCGCTAATTTCTGAGCATTCTCGGATTCATCGCAGATGAGAGTCCTCTAATGAGAGACTTCTCGATTCGCGCTTAGAACTTTGGCC
>CAVAQL010000020.1:0-15416 GCA_963590825.1 Bacteroides caccae
AGGACGGGGATGACAAACTGCCGTCACGTTGACGGAGTTGAGCCTTACTATGGCCCGACCTATCAAGAAGGCGATATCTCACGCATCGAAAAGAATCTTGATGGCTCTATCAGCGTTTATCGCTACGGAAACGGCAGTAATTCGGAAGATTTTCGTGAAATCAGTCCAGGAGAATGGAAGCGAGTCCACTAAAGACTAAGAAAATCATGCTCAGAGCGGTCACAGAAATGCGGCCGTTTTTTTGTTTGGCAATTCCCCACAGATTCTCTGGAAAGCGAAGTGATTTCTCAATAGAGACGCATAAAGCGCCTTGATTGAACAACGCAATGTTCGAGAGCGAACCGATTTAAAACTCCACGCGGAGAAAGTCCATTGGGTTTTCGAATTCAAATTTGTTGAGAAAGATAGCGAGGCTCAGGGTAAGCTCACTGAAGCAGTCAAACAAATTCAAAAGAAACACTACGGCGAAGGAAGAGGCACTCAAAAACTCATTCGCGTTGGTTTAGTCTATAGCGGTGAATCTAAGCAAATCGTCGCCTATGAAAAACTCAATGAATCACCTGTAAAGCAATCTATCGGGACCGATTGTCAGAACATGTCAGAACTCACAGTGAAAAATTTAGACTGTTAAACTTAGGATGTTTGCGGGATTTTGATTTAACTTCGTGCTAATTTTTTCACAAACAAACCGTTAGTTCGCGTAATCCTTTACACAACCGAAGGTCGCTTTGAGGTAATTTTATGTTAGACCAAAGTAATTCAGAGCTTGATTTTTCGCGACTCCCAAAAGGGGTTTCTTCCTTTCCTATCTTACGAGAGGAAAATTGCATTTACGTTGACAAAACGGCACTGATTGCAAGCTTAGCCAAGAACGAACGCTATGTTTTTCTTTCTCGTCCTCGACGCTTCGGGAAATCATTGCTTGTTTCGACGTTAGCCTCACTTTTTGAGCATGGCCTTAGGGATTTCAAGGGACTCGCTATCGAAAAGATTTGGAAAGACAAAACATATCCCGTCGTGCGTCTTGATTTTTCTTCGCTCAAAGGAGCAGAGAACAAAGAGGGTTTTCGTCTTGCTCTAGAAAAACAGTTAAGTGTCTGCTTTGCGCCTATTGGCTTTTCTTGCTCGGAAAAAGATCGTCCCATTTTTATGGATTTATTGACGGCTTTCCTGAAATCTCCCCCGTGTGGACCATTTGTGCTCCTTATTGACGAATATGACGCTCCCTTAACAGAGCGACTCGACAATCCCGCTCTCTTTGAGGCGTTTCGTGACGTTTTGGCCGACTTCTTTGGTCGGCTTAAGTCAGATTCTGGAGCATTTCGATTTCTTTTTATTACAGGCATCACGAAATACCGTCAGGTGAGCATTTTTTCAACACTTAACAGTCTCACAGACATATCCTTAGATCCGAAGTACGGTGAACTTTTGGGCTATACAAAAGAGGAGATTGAAAAGTACTTTCCTGAATACTTAAGCAATGCATTGACCCAAATTAATGAGGAGTTGCTTCAAGATCACAAGGAGCCCTATTCTTCAGAATCCTTGATGCAGGCTTTAGTTAGTCACTACGACGGATTTTGTTTTGACAAAAAAGCTCGTACACACGTCTTTGCTCCGTGGTCGGTTCTTAACTTTCTTTCTTCTCCCGAAAATGGATTTGAGTACTACTGGATTGAATCAGGCGGCGTATCAACGTGGCTTGAGAATTGGATTGCACTTCATGGAGCCATTAATCCAGAAAAATTTGATAAACCTGTAACTGTGAACATCTCTATGCTCGGTGCTGCATCGACCCCATCGGAAATCCCTGCAGAAATCCTCCTTTACCAAACAGGCTATTTGACTATTGTTGGAGTGAGGAAACCATTTATCGATTTGGGCTATCCGAATGAAGAAGTCTCGAGTGCGATGGCCGAACTGTATCTCTCTCACATTTCAGCGCTTGACGAGGGAACAATCAGCCAGATTGTTGATGTTTTTTCAGAAGGAAATACACAGGAGCTTGTTAAGGCATTTAATACGCTTTTCCTATCGATTCCCTATGACAACACGCCAATTCGCAATGAGGCAGCGGCTCGAGCGGTGATTCTTGTCTACGCCAAGGGCGCAGGTCTTATGACTCTTGCCGAATGCCACAATGCACGAGGAAGGAGTGACTTGGAAATTCACGCTGGGAAAATCCATTGGGTTTTCGAATTCAAATTTGTTGAAAAAGACGCAGATGCTCAGGGTAAGCTCGCTGAAGCGCTCAAGCAAATTCAAGAGAAGCACTACGGTGAAGAAAGTGGCGCTCAAAAACTCATTCGCCTTGGCCTTGTCTACAGCGGAGAATCTAAGCAAATCGTCGCCTTTGAGAACGCCGAATAATTTGACGAAACAGCAACTCTCAAAATCGGTGAAACTTACGAGAAGAGATCTCCTTGGTGCAGATTTGCGGTGATACCAAGCATCGCTAGGAGTTCCGCTTCCGTAATGACTGCGACTTGAAGCTCTCGGGCTTTATCGAGTTTGCTTCCAGCGGCCTCTCCAGCGACGACATAATCCGTTTTCTTAGAAACAGATCCTGAGACTTTGCCGCCAGCGGCAAGGATTTTATCTTTAGCTTCATCACGTGAAAGCGTTGGAAGCGTTCCTGTTAAGACAAAGGTCTTTCCTGCTAAAGCGGAATTGCTCGCTTGTGCGCCCTCCTCTTTAGGCCAAGTGACACCGAATTCGCAAAGCGCACGAATCACTTCTAAATTGCGCGGCTCTTTAAAGAAGGATTCAATCGACTCGGCAATCACTTCGCCTACGTCGTTTACTTCTTCGAGCTCTTCAATCGAAGCTTTCTCTATCGCATCAAGCGTCTTAAAGTGGCTTGCTAGGTCGCGAGCGGTTGCCTCTCCGACATGCCGAATCCCCAAGGCAAAAATAAAGCGAGCTAATGTCGTTTTTTTACTCTTAGCGATGCTCTCAAGGAGGTTTGTCGCGCTTTTCGCGCCCATCCTGTCGATTGTCGATAGATCCTCGAAGGTCAGGCGATACAAGTCCGCGCTCGTCTTCACTAACCCCTTTTCTACGAGGATATCGACCATCTTTTCACCAAGCCCCGAGATATCCATCGCGCGGCGCGTTGCAAAGTGAATAAGAGACAATTTCAACTGCGCCGGACACACAAGACCACCTGAGCAACGAGAATCCTTTTCTTCTTCATCACGCACAACCGCTGACCCGCAAATCGGGCAGGTCTTAGGCATCACAAAGACTTTAGCGTCCGCGGGTCTTCTTTCCCTAAGTACTCGCAACACTTCAGGAATCACATCTCCTGCACGACGGACAACGACCGTATCGCCAATCATCAAATCAAGCTCACGAATATGGTCTTCGTTATGCAGTGTTGCATTACTTACTGTCACACCGCCCACAAAAACGGGAGCCAATCGAGCAACAGGCGTGATTCTTCCTGTGCGCCCGACCTGAACATCAATGCCAAGGACGCGTGTTAGCGCTTCCTCTGGCGGATATTTATGCGCACAAGCCCAACGCGGTTCGCGCGCAACAAACCCTAGTCTCTTTTGCAAAGCAAAGTCGTTTACCTTGTAGACAACGCCATCGATTTCAAAGGGTAGCGTCGGACGAATCTCTTGCACGTAGCGATGAAATTGAGCCAGTTCTTTTGCGCTCGTGACAACGCGCCGCGTCTTTGCCACAGGAAATCCCATCGCGAGAAAGCGGTCCAATAATCCCGATTGCGTTTGGGCAAAATCGGGATCAGAACACTCGCCTATCCCGTAGGCATAAAAGTGTAAGGGGCGAGACGCTGTAATGCGACTATCGAGTTGCCGTAAGGCACCAGCAGCGGCATTGCGGGGATTGACAAAAAGCTTTTCTCCAGCGAGTTCTTGCTTGGCGTTTAGTTTTTCAAAGTCACTCTTATGAAGGATTACTTCGCCTCGGACTTCCAAAACATCTGGAACGTTCTCGGCTTCAATTCTTAGCGGGATATTGCGTATCGTACGAGCGTTTGCTGTGACATCTTCCCCGACGATGCCATCTCCACGCGTGGCGGCAAGAACTAAGTCTCCCTTTTCATAACGAAGGTTGATTGCTAGGCCATCGAATTTAAATTCGCAGTCGTATTCGATCACCGGTATATCGGGAAGCTCTTTTCTCACGCGTTGATCGAAAGCGTAAGCACCAGCATCTGTGAAGTCTGTTTCCGTGTGAATCGACAACATCGGAACAACGTGCGTGGCTTTCTTTAAGTCAGACCTCACTTCGCCCCCAACGCGCTGCGTTGGGGAGACAGGACTTTTTAACGTGGGATATTTGGCTTCAAGCGCCTGAAGTTCACGAAAGACGCGGTCGTACTCGCCATCAGGGACGCTTGGAGCATCCAAGACGTAATACTCGTAGTTCCAACGATTTAAAAGCTTGGCAAGCTCTCTTGCGCGAGCCTCATCACTTGCAGTGGGATTTCCAGCGTCAAAAAGATCAATCTCTTTCATGCGTTTAACTTAACGGGAAAAGAGTTTAACGGTACGTTCGGAACCCAAGGCCAGCCCTTGAGAATTCATTTCGCTAGCAAGTCTCTTTAATTCAGCATCAATGTAAGTTGCGCCCGCGGCCCCGATTGGATTTTTCGATTGATCGACTAAAACGCCACCCAAAGCACACACAAGGTCATTTGCGGTTTCAAAGAGGTCTTGTAAGGGCTTAAGAGCAGGATCGCACAGCGGCACATCCAACTCGAGCGCAATGCTTGTCGGCTTCTCAGGCGCGACATGCACAACAAAATACGGGTCTTTTTCTTTGGCCGCGCACTTTTCGAAGATATTCCCGACATGGGTAAAGCCGTTTTTCACGAGAGTCGACTTTAACTGGTCTCCTTCAAAGGGAGCTTCTGTCTCAACATACAAAGACAACGTGTTGTCGTAGTACGAAATCAGGTTCTTTAATGTTTTTGCTTGATTGAGGACAACGACCACATCAGGCATCTCGGTATCGGCCTCGATTTCAATGGAAATGCGATTGGCCAACTGCAAAAAGCGAGAAACCAGTAAATCATCAGCGACGTGGCTACGACTTGCTAACTGCATCTTAATGATGACAGCACTACAGGCTTCATTGCCACGGACATTGGCATCCCAAACGCCCGTTTCCCCATTAAAGTAATCGGCAAGAACAACGTCGGTTAATTCTTCGGCATCGATAAAGGCTTGCACTTGAACGAGACGGTCAGGGGTGAAAATCTTTTCTTTCGGCGTAAATTTCACCCAAACGTCAATCATCGCATCAACGTTCGGAAGTTTTCGACCGTTGTGCGTAGCTAAAGGGCGAATTTCGGAGGCGAGTTCTGGTCTTTTAAGAGAGACCTTCGGCAAATCTTGAGCGACGGGCTCTTCAATGTGGGAGGCTTCTTTAACTGGCTCAGGCACAACTGTAGGAGTCTCCTCAGAAGCTACAGGGCTAGCGTCTTCCTCCTCTCTTACGGGCTCATCAAGCTTTGGGGCCTCAGGCTCATCAGCACTCACGCGATCGGTTAAGGCGCTTTTCTCGGCATCTTCTCCGATTAAGGCATCTCCGACGCCTTGGCGCATTTTTTTACTGACATCTTCTGCGGGGGCCTCTGTCTTACGGCGACGCACAAAGGCAAAATAAAAAATAAGAAGAACAATGACTGCCGCAATCCAGAGTAAATAGGAAGGCTCGATGCCGAACATTTTTTTAATCCTATCGAAAAATGAAAAACGTCTCTTCTAACAATATCACGACTGAGCTAATTGTGTCGCCTCGCGAATATCGACTGCCACAACGCGCGAAACACCAGGCTCTTTCATCGTCACACCGATTAACTGCTCGAGTTGCTCCATCGACACACGATGGTGCGTAATCATCACAAATTGCGTGGCTTTGCTCATGGCGGCAATCTTTTTTACCAAGCGATCTTGATTGGCTTCATCCAACGGGGCGTCCACCTCGTCGAGTAAACAAAACGGTGCGGGGTTTAATTTAAAGATTGCAAAGACCAAGGCCGTTGCCGTCAAAGCCTGCTCGCCACCCGAGAGAATCTTCACGCTCGTGTTCTTTTTGCCTGGCGGCTGAGCAATCACGTCGATTCCCGTATCAAGAATTTCTTCGCCCGTAAGACGCAACTCGGCACTTCCCCCACCAAAAAGGCTTGTGAACATCTCGCCAAAGTTCTTGTTGACCGTTTCAAAGGTCGTCCGTAAGAGCTCACGGGTTTCTGCATCAATCTTTTTGATGGTCTCTTCTAAGTTAGCAATCGCCTCTTCAAGGTCAGCGACCTGACGCTCGGTTTCAGCCATCGCCTTTTGGCTTGCCTCGAGGTTTTCAAGCGCGGCGTGATTCACGGGCCCCAAAGCGGCAATCGCTTCCGTAAGACGCGTCACTTTCGCTTTCACCGCTGGTGTCTTTAGATTCTCTTCGATGACACGCTTAGCCAACGCCTCGCGATTGGCATTGAGTTCATTTAAATGCGCCGTAAACGCCTCGCCTTGCGTAAGAAAGGCCTGGCGTTTCACTTTCAAGTCAGAAATTTCTTGCAAAATCGGGGCTTGCGACTCGGCAATTTCGCGCTGCTTGGCGCGGGCTTCTTCTAAAGTGTTTTCCGCGGCTTCTGCTTCGTGCTCGGCAACCTTAAGGCTCTCGCGAGCCGCCTCAAGAGCGCGCGTTAAGTCAGAGAGCCCCGCTTCCTGCGCTTTCACATCCAAGCCTTGGAGCTCGGTGCGCAGTTCCTCGATTTCGTTTGCGAGACGCTCGATTTCAAGCGTAATGCTCTCGGCTTCACGCTTGGCGTCTTCGGCACGTTCCTTGTCGGAAGTTGCCTGAAGGCGCGCCATTTTGACTTCTGACTTCTTTTCGCTAGCGGTCTCTTCTAAGTCGCTCACGCGATGTTCGGCTTGCTCTAAAAGAATCTGAGCGTCAGTTACTGCCTGCTGCTTTTCGCCAAGCGCGGCGTCAAGCGCTTCAAATTTCGCTTCAACCGCTTCGCGCTCCTCAGTCAACTGCTCTAAACGGCCTTCTAAAAGTTGCGTATCTTCCGCCGCCTTCTTTGTGCGGGTGTTCCAAAGCTCGATTTCTCCAGCTAAGCGCGTGGATTCCACTTGCAATTCATGCAATCGCGTTCTCTCGGAATCGATTGCTGCGCTCATCGATTCAAGAGAAGCGGCTAATGTGGCGACTTCTCCGCGTTTTACGCCTTCGTCGTCAGCAACGCTTTCCAATTGCGATTTGATTTCCTCTTCTTTTTCGGAGAGTTCTCGAATTTCTTGGGCGCGCGACAGGGCGCCAGAGGCCTCATTTTCTTCGGCCCAGAAAGTAATCGAAAACGGATCGACAATGTGACCAGCGGCGGTGACAATGCGCTCTGAGGTTTTGAGTTCTCCCCTCTTTTGAATCGCTTCTGAGAGGTTCTCAGCAACGTAAACATCGGCAAACCACGCAGAAAGCGCGTTCTTTACCATCGCATCGTCACTTTGAACGAACTCCATGAGGTGCTTTAAGCCAATTTCGGCTGACTTTGCATTAACAAAGTCCGTTTCCCCAAAGAAAACCAAAGGCGCAGGTGGCGCTGTGCTTTCCAATGCCGCAACACTCGCGGCGTCTTTTATAGACAAAGCACCCGACTTATGATTGAGAATTGCCTCAACCGCTTTTGTGTAGTGGGGGTCGACCTCAATGCGCTCAAAAAGGCGCTTCACGCCCCCAAAGCCCATCGTATTGATCCACTCGGAGAGTTTTCCCTCTTGGCCGATCTTCGCTTGCAAACTTTCGAGCGTTTGTAATCGTGAACTCACACGAGCCAAATCAGCGCTCAAGGTGTTTTTCTGATCGGTTAACGCGGTAAGCTTTTCTTGAAGCGCTTCTTTCTTCGATGTCTCATCTTCGAATGCTGCGCTTTGCTCTTCGAAGGCAACTTGCGCTTGATCGATCTCGCCATCGAGCGCTTTAAAGCGTTCGGTATCGGGTTCTTGGACGCTTTCCATTTCTTCGCGTAGTGAGGCTAAACGCGTCTCCGCGTCGGTGATCTCACGCTCAAAGGATTGCATCTCAACGTTTACGACGGCAATCTTATTTTCTGCTTCCGAGGCACTCGTACGCGCCGATTCATAGGTCTGACGCGCATCTTCATAATGAGCGCTCGCGGCCTCAATGTCTTCAGCCATCGCTTCTAACGCCGCCTCCGTCTCTGCGGCCTGCCCTTCTAATGCGGCGGCGTGCTCCAAAAGCGCCTTTTCGCGCTCAGAACTTCCCTCAAACGCGGCCTTTCTTTCAGCGCTTCGCTCCTCGTCGCTTGCAATCTGGCGATTGATACTATCTTTGCGTTCAACAATATGCCGAATATCGCCTTCAATTTGTGCAACCGCTTTTTCCGCTTCAAATTTCACCTGACGGGCCACGTCGGTTGCTTCGCGCTTAGCAAGACTTGCTTCCTTTAACGCCTCGATTTCGATTAAAAGCTTTTGGCCCTCACCTTGCGCAGAGAGGATCTCTGTTTCTTTTTTGGCAATGCGAGCGCTGATTTTGTCTGAGGCTTCTTTGCTTTCTTTTTCTTGTAGGTAGTGACTGAGTAAGTCGGCGTCCACGCGCTCTTTTTCAAGTTCTTCCCACTTTTGCGCGGTTTGCGCTTCTTGACTGAGTCTTTCGATTTCCGCTTTCTTTGTCTCTTGCAGGTAGGCGACCTTTTGTAGGTTATCTCGCGTGCTATTTAAAGCGGTTTCTGTTTCGCGGCGGCGCTCTTTGTATTTGCTGACGCCAGCGGCTTCTTCCAAATAGATGCGCAACTCTTCGGGTTTTGCCTTAATAAAGTTACTAATCATCCCCTGGCTAATGATCGCGTATGAGCGGGGCCCGAGACCCGTTCCCATAAACACGTCCTGCACGTCGCGGCGCCTTACCTGCTGATTGTTAATCAAGTAGGCGTTTGAACCATCGCGCGTGACGACACGCTTAATCGAGAGCTCCGTGTAAGCGCCCCAGGGCCCTGTGATGGTGTTATCTGAGTTATCAAGCACCATTTCCACCGACGCTCGCGAAGACGCGGGGCGACTCGAAGATCCAGAGAAAATGAGTTCACTCATCGAACTTGAGCCACGCAGCTCCGAGATTCTCCCTTCGCCTAAGACCCAACGAATGGCATCAATGACGTTGGATTTGCCGCAACCATTCGGTCCCACGATGCCTGCCATGTTGCCAGGGAATTCAATGAGGGTGGTATCTGCGAAGCTCTTAAAGCCGCTTACTTTCAGTTGTCGAAGACGCATGCTAATTGAGGATGATATTTCGTAATCAAATGGGGCGTAAAACTCGACGCAACTCGAGAGCTTAAAACCCGCACAAAAACCTTATAATACCGTGTTTTTGCGGGTTTTCCGAAGATTTTCAAAAGAATTTTGTGCCTCAAAATAGCACCCTCAGAGGCTTGACAAAACAAAGGCACCTCCCATGAGCCAAAACTTACGAACCATTTGTGACTTTACGCGTTTTGCGGTAAGCGAATTTGAGCGGCACGGCGTCTCGCTTGGCCACGGCTCAGAAGACTATTGGCAGGAAGCGACCTTTCTCGTGCTACGTAGCTTGAAGCTTCCCTTTGATCGCTTGGAAAGTTTTTGGAATGCGCATTTAACCGAGGCTGAGTGCGCGATGCTTTTGAAAAATATTAAAAAGCGCACCATCGAGAGAATTCCTGCGGCCTATATTTTGGGCGAAGCGTGGCTTACTGGCCACTCGTTTAAAGTCACGGAAGATACCCTAATTCCAAGAAGTTTTATCGCTGAACTCTTAGAAGAAGACCTCAGGCCATGGGTTGAAAATCCCGAGGAAATCACGTCCGTTTTGGATTTATGCACGGGTTCAGGGTGTTTGGCCATTCTCGCGCAAGAGGCATTCCTGAACGCAACTCTCACAGGAGCGGACATTTCAGAGAAGGCCCTAGCGGTAGCAAAAGAAAATGTTCACGACTATGGGCTCGATGGGAAACTAAATTTAGTCAAAAGTGATGTGTTTTCAGGGCTTGCGGGAGAGAAGTTTGACATCGTTCTTTGCAATCCGCCGTATGTGACAGAAAGCGCGATGGGGCGGCTTCCTCCCGAATACCAGAAAGAACCTTCCCTCGCACTTCGTGCTGGAGTTGACGGGATGGACTTTATGCGACGTTTTATGGCTCAACTTTCAGAGCATTTGACAGACGAGGGACAAGCCTTCGTCGAAATTGGCGACGGGAAAGAAGCCTTTGAAGCAATTTGGCCGAATTTAAACGTCACCTGGCTTGACGTGAGCGCTGGCGAGGGACTTGTTTTCCGCGTCACGCGCTTGGCACTCAAATCTGCTGGTCTCTGAAAAGGAAAGCGAGTCGTTGTGCTTCGGATTACGAACCTCACTCTTGCCTTTGGAACGCGCGTTCTTTACGAACACGTCAATCTCACAGCCGATCAGGGTGAGCGCATTGGCCTTGTTGGGGACAATGGCTCGGGGAAAACCACCCTATTTCGGGCAATCTTAGGAGAAATTTCTCCCGAAGACGGTGAGATTCAAGCGCCAGTTGCCTCGCGCATTGCTTATGTCGCGCAAAATATCGATGTGACAGACGACTCGGCTCTAAGTTACGTCCTAGCTGGTCACGCTCCGCTTATAAAAGCCCAAAACGACTTAAAAGCGGCTCAAGCTTCAGGAAACGCCATGGACCTAGCAGCGGCTCACGCCGCGTTAGCCGAATTAAACGAAGGAGCCATCCGCGCTCAAGCCCTTTGCGTGATGGCAGGTCTCGGTTTCACTGAGAGCGATGCCACCAAAAAAGTTTCCGAATTCTCGGGCGGTTGGAGAAACCGCCTCGCCTTGGCGAAGGCTTTGATGTGCCCAGCAGATTTATTGCTTCTCGATGAGCCCACAAACCACTTGGATATCGATAGTTTGATTTGGTTAGAAGCGTGGCTTAAGAAAGTCGAATCCACGGTCATCATCATTAGCCACGACCGTGAGTTCTTAGATCGAGCCACACGCATCACGTGGGCCGTTGAGGACCAGACGATCAAACGCTATAGCGGAAACTTCTCGGCTTATGAGGTGCAAAAAACCGAGGCTCAACGGCTTCAGGATGCCAACGCCAAGGCCTACGAACGCAAAGCCGCCCATCTGAGTGCCTTTATTGAGCGCTTTCGTTATAAGGCGACGAAAGCGCGTCAAGCCCAAAGCCGCATCAAGATGCTCGAAAAGCTTCAAACGGTCGAACCCGTGCGCTCCAAACGCGCTTGGCGCTTTGAGTTTTTAGAGCCCGAACGCTGTCCCGAGCACTTAGTCGATTTAGATAGTGCCGTTTTGGGTTACGAGGGCATTGCGATTTTAAAGGACGTCACGCTTTCGATTCGTGCCGGAGAACGCATCGGAGTTTTGGGTGTTAATGGCGCTGGAAAATCCACTCTTGTGAAAACAATCGATGGCGTTTTGCCACTCATTTCTGGAGAACGTCGCTTGGGGCAAGGCGCCTTAATCGGCTACTTTGCCCAGCACCAGCTTGAGCAATTGGATCCCACGATGACGCCCTACGAGACACTGCGACACATGGCTCCAAACGAAAGAGAACAAGAACTCAGAAACTATTTGGGTGGTTTTAGGTTCTCTGGCGAAGCAGCCGATAGTCCCATTGGACCGATGTCAGGTGGCGAAAAAGCCCGTCTAGCGCTTGCGATGCTCAGTTGGAATAAACCAAATTTACTCGTGCTTGATGAACCCACAAACCACTTGGACATGGCAACGCGTGAGGCTCTGACGATGGCGCTATCGACCTTTGATGGGGCGCTCCTACTCGTTAGCCACGATCGCCATCTCCTACGCACAACCTGCGACCGTCTGATTCTCGTTCACGAAGGGCGAGTGACCGAATACGAAGGCGACTTGGACGATTACGCCAATCTCGTTTTAGAACACCGAAAAGCGACGCACGAAAAAGAAAAAGCAACGCCCGCCGAAACCAACACTGTCAATCGCCGTGAAGAGCGTCGCCTACAGGCTCAGGAACGAGCCCGCATCGCAGAACTCAAAAAGCCTCTTTTAAAGAAACTTGCACTTCTAGAAAAAGAGATGGCGAAATTAAGCAGTGAACTTAAAGAAATCGACACCCGTATTGCCGACACGGACTGGTATACAAAAGCAAGTCCCGATGAGGTTGCCGAAAGTCTTAAGGCTCGTGGCGTACTCGCAAGCAGTGTCGAGGCCAAAGAAGCCGAATGGCTAGAGCTTTCTGAAAAGATTGAAGCCGTCAGATAATTTCTTAGACAGAACCACCGCGCCGTGTTGCAGCCCAGCAAACGAGAGAGCCCGCCACAACAAGCGCCACTCCTTTGTAAAAGGAGAGCTCTAGGTGTTGATTTAAGTAAAAGGACGAAAATAAGCACGAAAGCACGGGCGTGAAATAACTGGCAATGGCTAAGATTGTCATACGTCCCTTAATAATCCCGAGGTTCCAAACAGCGTACCCACTTGCCATCACAGTTCCCGCAAAAAGAATTGACTTAAAGGCATCAAAGCTTGGCGTAAACCGTGCACCAAAGCCCGAGAAATAAAGCGCTGCGTAAACGAAAACGTTTCCTAAGAAAATAAGCACCACGGGGTTTTTCTTAATGCCGATTGCGCGTGTGACAGAGCTGTAGGCGGCCCAAGCAACAGCTCCGATAAAGGCAAGGATATAAGGGGTTGGGTTCTTACCGACGTTAGAGGCAATTTCCCCGAAATTGAGCCCCCCTTTGCCTGATAAAACCATGGCCATCCCGATAAAAGCCACAACCACACCAATCGCAACCCACCAGCGACTCTTTTGTCCATTAAAAAGAATCGCAAAAACAACTGTCAAACACGGCCAAGCGTAATTGACCATCCCCACTTCAATGGTCTCACGCGCGTTCGCGCACAGTCCCATCGAGACGGGAAAACACAGTTCACAGGTCAAGGCACACCCAAGGCCAAAGATCAAAAACTTCTTTGGAAAGTCGGATAACTTCGGGAATCCAAAAACCAGTGTCAGCAAGAGAGCGGCCGTAAGATTAAGCAAACAAACGCCACCTGCGATACCCGCCTCCACTGTGACGGTACGCACTAGGCCAACGCTCATGCCCCACAAGGCTGGGGCAAGCAATCCAAGCGCTGTCGCTTGATTTGTATTTAACTGCATAAAACTTTCACGCCACCGACGCCATTAATGCCATAGTAAAGGAGCTCTTTACCATGCGGATGAATCTGAAGTTTCATCCCGACGCCAACGAGGTCACCTGCTAATAGGCCTGAATACGAATTTTTCGCACAATTAAGAGCCTCAGGCATGAGCCCCATAAGCGTATCGACGCGGTCCTTAAAAATTAGGTGGGCGCCATCATACGCCCAAGCAATCGAATCTGTGGGATCAATCGTTTTTGTAGAAAGTCGCGCTTCTGTGATAACGAGGTTTTCTTCAACCCACGAAGACGCTCTTAAGAGGTCAATCCCTGCCACATACGCCAGTGGCTTTGTGTCTTTCCCATCAAAGAGTGCGGCTAAGAAGAAAATCGCCTCAGAGACGCCCTCTCCTATAAGAGGGACAACCTCATTTTGCGCAACCGAAAGTAATGTCGTGGGGATTAACGAGAGAGGCGCCCCATTGACATTGAGTCTGATGCGACGAATCGGAAAAAAGTCGAATTTGGAGTCGCAAAGCCGCGCGGCCCATTGGACTCCTGGAGAATAGAAAAACATAGAAAAACGCCTATGAAACGACGCTTAAACCTCTTTAGTTTTCTTCGTGCGTCTTCTCGTACTCTTCGAGGCTACCTGGAATCACAGGATTCGGTTTATCCGCAAGGAATAGCCAGGCCTGATAGACGTAGCCACTGACGCCATAGACGCAAAAGAGGATAAAAATCGCGAGCATCGGGTGCTCAGAGACGACGATAAACGCCACACTCACCACAAGAGCAAACCAGAAGGGTTTGGTCTTTAAACAGGCTGCCGACTTACCCGAGAAAAACGGTGCATTGCAAACCATCGTAAGGCCCGCAAAAAGCGTCAAGACGAAAGCGTAGTTTGTAGGATTTTGTGCAATGCATTCTGGAAAGCGCCCCGTTGCGAGTAACCAAATAAAGCCTGCAATGAGAGCGGCGGCTGCAGGGCTCGGTAGCCCTTGAAAGAAGCGCTTATCGACGACGCCCACGTTGCAGTTAAAGCGCGCTAATCGAATACCGGCACACAAGCAAAAGACAAAGGCTGCCACGCATCCTACTGCCCCCATCGAAGAGAGCACATACTGATAGATAGCAATCGCAGGAGCCACACCAAACGCTGTCATGTCCGCGATTGAGTCAAACTGCACACCAAAATCACTTTGTGTGTGTGTCAGACGCGCTACGCGCCCATCCATGCCATCAAAAAGCATCGAAAGCACAATCAAAACCGCAGAATCGGCAAAGGCGCCATCGATGGTGCGGACAATGGAAAGAAAAGCACACACAAGAGAAGCTGTCGTAAAAAGATTGGGTAAGACATAAATGCCGTGCGTACGCACGATATTCATCTTCTTACGACTGACTTCCACCATACGGGCTCGTGCCGAACGACGACGCGTGCGTTGAATCATGATGCCTATCTCTCCGAATATAAATTCTTTTTAAAGCGTTGTCCCTTTAAGAGTGGCTAGAACACTAGCAACACCCGTGACCTTTTCTCCGATTACGACATTAACTTCGCTCGTAAGCGGCAAATACACATCCACGCGGCTACCAAAACGGATAAAACCATAGCGCTCGCCTCGGGCAAGGTGGTCTCCTGCGTGCGTGTAGCAACGGATGCGCCGCGCCACAAGGCCCGCAATCTGAACAAAGCAGACAGTTTCGCCCGCACTCGTTTTTACGACAACAGCATTTCTTTCATTTTCTGAACTCGACTTATCGAGTTCAGCATTAAAAAATTTTCCTTTGTAGTACTCTACTTTTTCGACAGTCCCCGCAACAGGCGCCTTCTGGCTATGCACATTAAAGACATTCATGAAAACAGAAATCATGCGCATCTTTTTCCCTGTGTAAGGGCATTTAACTTCTTCGATTTTCACAACGCGCCCATCAACGGGACTGACGACAGCATTCGCGTCGCTAGTCATCTCGCGAGCGGGATCACGAAAGAAATTGGCAACAAAAAGAAAAATTACCCAGAAAAGCCAAACGAAGAACCCGTCAACAAAACAATCGACGATAAAGGCGAGAGCAAAAGCAATCGCCATAATGATCCAACCCTCTCGAGCGAAAAACGGATGCGGGTAAATGCGTTTCACAGGATTGATCTCCGTCGTTATTTAAAGTCAACTGAATTTTGGAAAGCCGATTATAGAACGACTCAAATCGCATCCCTTTCTCGGCTTCAGAGAGTACGTGTAAATTATTCGCCTGAGTCTCTGA
>CAVAQL010000021.1:0-15279 GCA_963590825.1 Bacteroides caccae
CGCACACCACGTCAGGAATCCCAGGCTCAATGTGTGACTCCAAGTGAATAGCTTTTTCATGCGCATAGGGTTTT
Organism: Bacteroides caccae; assembly: GCA_963590825.1. Lineage (GTDB taxonomy): Bacteria > Pseudomonadota > Gammaproteobacteria > Burkholderiales > Burkholderiaceae_F > Duodenibacillus. Next base: position 75 of record CAVAQL010000021.1, read on the forward strand.
ACGAGTTCAAAGGCTTCAGCAACCATGTGTGAGGCGTTGACATTGGTGCGAGTTGGTTCCGAGCGCCGCGCAAAGTTACGAATGCGGCGAATGACTTGTGTGGCGCGCTTGGTTTGCGTGATGATTTTTTCGAAGGCTTCGCTCGCTTGCTCAGAATTGAGTCTTTTTGTTTCAAGTAAGAGCTTGGAGGCTGCTGCATAGTTTTGAACGGCCGCTAGTGGTTGATTCAATTCATGCGCAAGGGAACTTGCCATCTCACCCATGTTAATTAATTTCGAAGAGCGCTCAGCTTTCTCAAGCTGTTTAGCGATTGCCTCGCGATTTAAGTGCTGCGTAGTCACGTCGTACGTGGTTAAAAGCTGCGCTTCGCTTTCATCGATCCAGGAGATTTTCTTTATGCGAATGGAGTACCAGCGATTGCGCGCCTCGTCATAGATATCGTCAGATTCTGTGGCGCCATCGGTAAGTTTTGAAGTCAGGAGAATGTGTTGGTCTGCGCTTTCTCCGAAGCTCTCGCGATAAATACTATTAAAGAAGAGTAGCTTGGGCTTTTTATCCTTTAGTGAGATAACGCTTACAGCCGCGTCCATCGTTTCTAGAACGCGGGTAAAGCGCTGCTGCATAGATCTCAATTCTCGTGCGGCACGATTGGCTTGCGTGATGTTGCTGTGTGTGACCATAAAGCCTAAGCGCTTGCCGTCGCTTGTTAAAAGCGGGAAAACCTGAACGGCGCAATCAAAGCGTGTTCGATCTTTGCGTGTGGCTTCAAATTCAAAATACTTTTTGTGGTGGCGATCAGCCTCTTTTAGGGCTGTGGCAAAGTCTTTGGCAACTTCTTTACTTTCTTTGGGCCAATAAGGATAAGGCGGCGTAAGGCCTAGTGCCTCTTCGGGACTAAAACCGAAGAGCTCTTCGAAGGCATCGTTGGAATAAAGAATCTTCCCTTTCTTGTCAATCACGCAGAGCGCATCGAGTAGTGACTCACTGACGGCTTGCTGTACAAAAATACGCGCTCGCATGGATTCTTCGGCGCGAAGTTGACGAATCTGAAAGCGCCAGAGCAAAAAGAGAGAAATGAAAATAAGCCCCAAAAGAACAAGTGCGCTCCAAGCATAGAGGCTATTGGCGTAAAACGTGCTCAGTAGCGATGAGGTCAACCCCAATTCAACACGCGAGGGAAGGGGAGGGAGCGGCAAGCACACTTCCATTTCATTTAAGTTAGGAAGGTCTCCTTGAATTACGGTTGTTGCAAAAACGGTTTTGGCATCTAAGAGGTAGTAGTGCTGAAAGCGATTGAGTTTATCGGCTGCAGCATACCGTAGCGCCACAGGTAAAGAGACACGACCCAAAAAGAAGACGCCGTTTTTTTCAGGAGGCGTTGCTAAGTCTGAAAAGGGACCCGCGGCGCCATCATCAAGGTAAGGAGGTGAATAGATTGCCGAGTTCGACGTCTTGGCGTGAAGGCTTGCAATAATCGAAATCTGATTGGTAATGACCTCTCCCTTGGGGCGAGAAATCTCTCCCATCGCATCAGGGTTGGCGCAGTTTTCAATCACGCGGCGATTGCTATCGAGTACCGAGAATTCCACAAGTTCTGGGTACATGTAAAAAACCGAAGACAAAAGCCTGCAGACAAGAGCGGGTTCAACACTACTTAGAGAAGACAGTTGCACCGAGAGGTTCGTTAGACGCTCTTCAGCGGTCATTGCAATATTTTCTCCTGCCACATAAAGTGACTCAAGCTCATTTCTCTGCGTTTCGTTGGAGACAATGCGCCAAACAAAAATCGAAAGCGCTATCGCCGAAAAAATTAGGATGAGAATTGCCCCCATGCCAAAGCGGCTTGCCTTCGTTTTATTGGATTGGACAAGCTCAAGGAGTAAATCTCCAATGGGTTTTTGCGATTGCGAACTCATAGGGGGACCGAGAAAAAGTTTTTTCGTATGTTACCCCCTAAAATGCGCCCTAAAGGAGAATCCACCTAGGGAGAAAGAGATTTTCTCCTTTGCATCAGATTTTTCGTATTCAATTTGTTGGGGACAAGAGACGATGACACAAGATGAACTCAAAAAGAAAGTCGGGCAAGAAGCGCTACGTTACGTTAAAGAAGGTGAAGTGCTTGGCGTAGGCACAGGTTCTACGGTCGATTGCTTTATCGATGCGTTAAAGGAAAGCGGCCTCAAAATCCCAGCGTGTGTCTCAAGCTCGGTTCGCTCAACAAAGCGCCTAGAAAGCTACGGCTTTACGGTTGTAGATTTGAATTCTGTGGATTCAATCTCGGTCTACGTTGATGGAGCCGATGAAATTGATTCGAGCTTTGCGATGATCAAGGGCGGTGGTGGCGCCTTAACCCGCGAAAAGATTGTCGCCAGTGTCGCAAAGAGCTTTGTGTGTATTGCTGATGCAAGTAAACGAGTTCCCGTTCTCGGTAAATTCCCGCTTCCTGTTGAAGTGATTCCGATGGCGCTTAGCTCTGTGGCACGTGCTCTTCGCGCATTCGGTGGTAACCCAGTCGAGCGCGACTTCACAACCGACAATGGCAATCGCATCTTGGATGTCTCGGGACTCTCGATTACAGAGTCGAAGGCGCTTGAAAGCAAAATCAATCAGATTCCAGGCGTTGTGACTGTGGGATTGTTTGCCAACAGAGGCGCAGACGTCTTACTTCTTGGGACAGAAGAAGGCGTCAAAACGTTTACGCGTTAAGCGGCTTAGGATTTCTTTTCTGCTACAGGTGTGCGATTGGGAATCGGCTCGATTCCCTTACCAAAGAAGTAGCGTTCACATTGCTCGGTAACGTGGGCTCTTACTTTGGGGTCGGCGCAATTGAGACCATATTCGTTAATAATCATGGTCTGAAGTTGCTTCCACTCTTCCCAAGCCTCTTTACTGACGGATTCGAAGATGCGCTTACCTAACTCGCCAGGAACTGGGGGGTAGTCAAGCCCTTCGGCTTCTTTTTTGAGTTTAATGCAGTAAATGGTGCGTGCCATAACGTATCTCCGTCATTTTTCTTGGACGCCATTATAGGGGTGAGAAGGGTCGGCTAGTCTAAAATCCTCCCCATTCGATTTTTTGGTAGTAAAGCAAGAGCTCTCATGAAAGTAGAGAACAATCTTAAAAACTTACGCTCTCTTATAAGCGGGGCTCATCTTGCTCAAAAAGAGGAGGATAAAAAGAAGCCTTCTATTCCGAAAAAAGAAATTCAGCCCAAAAGGGATAATCAGAAGGCTCTTACTCCTACGGGAAGAAATCCTATTCCTGAAATTACGCTTGCCCCAGGTTTACCCGTAAGCGAAAAGGGCGCAGAACTCGCTCAGGCGATTCGCGAAAATCCCGTGATTATCGTGTCAGGAGAAACGGGCTCAGGTAAAACCACGCAATTACCAAAAATTGCTCTCTTAGCGGGTCGTGGACAAAAAGGACTTATCGGACACACGCAACCAAGGCGCATTGCCGCAAGCTCTGTAGCCAAACGTATCGCTGAAGAACTAAAAACCCCATTAGGCGATGTTGTCGGTTACAAGGTGCGCTTCATAGATCGCGTCAATCTCGGAGCCACAGTAAAGCTCATGACAGATGGCATTCTTCTAGCTGAAACTGCCACGGACCCATTGCTAAAAAAATACGACACCCTCATTATCGATGAAGCGCACGAGCGCTCGATTAACATCGACTTTCTACTCGGTTACTTAAAGCGTCTACTTTTAAAAAGAAAAGACCTCCGTGTCATAGTGACATCAGCCACCATTGATGCGGAGCGCTTTGCTAAGCACTTTGCCATTAACGGGAAAGACGCGCCGATTTATACGATTTCAGGAAGAACGTATCCCGTTGAGATTCGTTATCGCCCATTTGACGATGATGACGATGACGAGGATGCAAAATTAGTCGAAAGAATCGCAGATGCCGTTGACGAATTGGAGATGGCAGGCAAAGGAGACATCCTTGTTTTCTTACCTGGCGAAAGAGAGATTCGTGAGACAAGTGACTACCTACTAAAAAGCCATCGCCCAGGATCGGTTGAAATCCTGCCGCTTTACGCAAGACTTACTGCTGAAGAGCAAGAACGCGTTTTCAAATCCTCGAGCGTGCGTCGCATTATTTTGGCGACAAACGTCGCAGAAACCTCCGTTACGGTTCCTGGTATTCACTATGTCGTTGATACGGGACTCGCGCGCGTTAAGCGGTATTCGTATCGAAACAAAGTTGAGCAGCTTTTAATTGAACCTGTCAGTCAAGCCTCCGCTAATCAACGTGCAGGTCGTTGCGGGCGCGTGGCCCCTGGTATCTGCATTCGTCTTTACGATGAGATCGATTACGCTAGGCGCCCCGCTTACACGGATCCCGAAATCGCTCGCTCGAATTTAGCGGCCGTGATTTTGAAAATGAAGTCGCTTCGCTTAGGCGACGTAAGGGACTTCCCGTTTGTGCAGGCGCCACCGCCTCGAGCGATTTCCGATGGGTTGACCATCCTTTCGGAATTAAATGCCATCGATGAAAAAGGCGACCTCACAGCGTTAGGAAAAGAGCTTGCGAAGCTACCGATCGATCCGCGCCTCTCGCGCATCCTATTGGCAGCAAAAGAAAAAGGCGCCTTGCGAGAAGCCCTGATTATCGTTTCTGGATTGGCAGTGCAAGACCCACGCGAGAGACCCTTGGATGCGCAAGAGGCGGCTGATGCCGCACACAAAGAGTTCTCTCACGCTAAAAGTGACTTTTTAAGTTACGTGAAGCTCTGGAATTGGTTTATCGATGCCAATGCCAAAAAAGAAAGCAATAGGGCTCTTCAGGCACTTCTGAAAAAGAAGTTTCTTTCGCCAAGGAGGCTTCGTGAATGGCGCGATGTGTGGCGTCAACTCGGGGACTTAACTCGAGAACTAGGCTGGGTTTCGAATGCGGCTGAGGCCACATATGAAGATATCCACACGGCTCTTTTAACAGGGCTTTTGGGTAACGTCGGGATGCGGCAATTGGACGCTGATCCGAAGACGCCCCCCTTTTTAGGAGCTCGTGGCATTCATTTCTGGATTTGGCCTGGATCTTCTTTAGCCAAAAAAGCGGGTCGCTGGATTCTTGCTTCAGAAATTGTGGAAACCAGTCGCTTATTTGCACGCTGTGTTGCTGATATCGAGCCCGAGTGGATTGAACGCGTTGCGCGTCACGTCATCAAGAAAAGTTGGGCAGATCCCCATTGGGAGAAAAATCGGGGTGAAGTGGTTGCCTTTGAAAAAGGAACCCTTTATGGGATGGCAGTCTACGGCAATCGTCGTGTTTCCTTTGCTAAACACGATGCCACACTTTGCCGAGAGCTTTTTATTCGAGGCGCCTTCGTTAACGGCGATTTCGATAGCAATGCGCCATTTTTTCAGCACAATCGTCGTTTAATTCGCGAAATTGAAGAAATTGAACATAAGACGCGACGCCTAGATGTTCTCGTGGATGATGAAACAATCTTTGGCTTTTACGACTCAAAAATCCCTGAGAGTGTCGTCGATGCAGCAAGCTTTGAAATTTGGCGTAAGAAAGCAGAGAAAACAGAACCCAAACTCCTTTTTCTAAGAAAAGAAGACTTGATGCGGCGTGATGCCACAGGGGCCACAATCGACTTTTATCCGAAATCTCTTGAGATGGCTGGAGTTGCGATGGCTCTTAACTACCATTTTGAGCCAGGCTCTTATAAGGATGGCGTGACGCTTTCTGTTCCGTTGTACCTCTTAAACCAAGTCGATAGCGTGAGAGCCGAGTGGCTTGTCCCAGGAATGCTTCGAGAAAAAGTCCAGGCGCTTTTAAAAAGCCTTCCGCAACGCATTCGTCGTCACTGTGTACCAATTAAAGAGTACGCCGAAGGCTTTTTTGAAAGAACCGCCGGTGTGAGTGTCGGCCTTAAGCCATTAACTGAGGCCTTGGCTAACGATATTAATCGCAACACAGAAGCGAGCTGTACGAAAGAAGACTTTAAGCTTGAAAATGTGGCGCCCCACTTATTTATGAACTTTAAAGTCATCGATGAGCACGGACGCCAACTTGGTGTGGGACGCAATCTATCGGTGTTACGTTCAGAGCTTGGAGGACAAGCCCAAGAGGTTTTCCGTCATATCGTGCAGGCCGATAAAACCATCGATGCAGAAGGGGGAAGCAGCATTACCGATTGGAGCTTTGGGGAATTGCCAGAGATTATGGAAATTCGTCGCAAAGGTCAGAGTCTTATCGGTCACCCAGCATTAGCTGACAAAGGGACGCATTGCGAGCTTCAGGTTTTCGATGAGCCTGAAGAGGCTAAACGCGTACATCGTGCGGGATTGCGGCGTCTCTTTTTATTGCAGTTAAAAGAACAAGTGAAGTTCTTAGAAAAGAATCTATCCTCGCTGCAGCGCGTACAGATGCGAGGCGCTGTGATTGCGCCTGTGGCAGCGGCGTTTGAAAGTTTTGAGGCTTTGCGCAGCGACCTGGTGGCTGCCACCATCGAAACAGTTGCTATGGATCAACCCTGGCCTACAAATGAAGCGGCCTTTAAAGAGCGCTGCGCTCAAGCGAAGGGGCGCGTCAACCTCGTGGGTCGAGAACTCGCGCGAGAACTTGAAGTTGCCATCGAGGAACTGGCAACAACATCCAAGAGACTTACTTCTCTTAAGGCATTTCCTGACGTTTTCAGCGACGTGACAACTCAATTAAAGGGGCTTTTCCCCAAGGGTTTTCTTCTTACGACCCCGGAGACACAATTACGGCACTATGCGCGTTACGTGCGTGCCATTAATGTGAGGTTGGATAAATTACGCAACGCGCCAGAGCGAGACGCCACACAGATGGCTTCGATTGTGAAACTTACCGTCCCCTACGCTCGAGAAATCGCAAATCGAAAAGGCATTATTGATGAAAAACTTGCGAATTTCAGGTGGCTTCTTCAAGAGCTTCGGGTTTCGCTTTTTGCCCAAGAATTACGCACGCCGATGCCCGTGAGTGTAAAAAGGCTCACAAAAATCTGGGAGTCGATGAAGCACTCCTAACGAATTCGTGTATAAATTGAAGGACTTGGCCTTGTTTTTCAATTTAGGAGTGTTCTTATGTCTACAGTAGCTGTGATTGCGACCCGAGCGATTTCCCCTAAAGCGTTGGAAATCAAAGCGGCCGTTTTAAAAGCGAATCCGAAACTCGACGTTTGTTTTGAGTCTCTCGATATCCTCGCTGAGAAAACCGAACTCGCTGATTTAAAGATTGAACTCTTTAACGCAACGCGCGAGCTTGAAAAGAAAGGCGCGGTTGCTATTGCTTACGCTGATGCTGCGGTGGCTTCCTTTATTGGGGAATTGCAGACCGAGTGCAAAGCGCATCTTTTTGCTTCAGCCTCTTCGGATTACGACGCTTTAGCAAAAGACTTGCTAGCCGCAGCCGATAAGCCCCTTCTTGCTAAGGGCTACAAGATTGGTTTAATCGGTGGCTTGGGACCCGCGGCAACAGTTGACCTTTACGACAAGATTGTAAAGGCCACTCCTGCGAAGACCGACCAAGAGCACATTAAGTTGGTTGTCGAGCAAAACCCACAAATTCCTGATCGTACGGCAGCGTTGCTCGAAGGCGGCGTCGACCCCACCTTGGCGCTTTATAACTGCGCTAAGCGCCTAGAAGAGGATGGCTGTGATGCCATCATTATTCCGTGCAACACGGCTCACGCTTTTATCGAACCGATGAAGCGGCATTTGAAGATTTCCTTTATCAATATGCAGCAAACGGCTCTCGAAGAGATTCAAGCGAAATTTGGCGCTAAAGCTCGCGTTGGCCTTATGGCAACAACGGGAACTGTGAAGACAGGAATCTATTCGAAGAAAGCCGAATCGATGGGAGTTCCGCTTTTTGTTCCTGATGAGGAAAACCAGAAGTTTGTGATGTCAGCAATCTATGGACCCAAGGGGGTGAAAGCGGGCTTTACAGACGGTATTTGCCGCGAGGAACTTTTAAAGGCAGCCGAGTACCTTGTGAGTAAAAAAGATTGCAACGTTCTCATCTTAGGATGCACTGAGTTGCCACTCATTCTTACAGAAGGGCCCCTGACAGTTGCGGGTAAAGAAGTCTTTGTCGTCGACCCGACAAGCGCCTTAGCGCGCAAGGTTGTTTCGTTGGCGGTTGCTGCTAACGAGAAAAACGGAGTGCGTTAAAGCGGCTGCTGCTGTTTGAGGCTTTCTGCGACATCGAGAAAAGCCCGAACGTGCTCTGGTTCAATTTGTGTTCCTGCATTGAATCGTAGCGAGAACACGGCTTTGGGATTGGCCGTTCCTTTTAAGTAAAGAGGAGCGGCCAAATAGATTTCTTTAGTCGAATTCACGTCGCTTTGAAGCCATCCGAAATTCTTTAAGCGATCTCGAGAAAGAATAATCTGGTCCCGCTCGGGGCCTTGTAACTTATTGCGTGTGAGGTATTCGCTTAAGTCGTGGGCACTCATGCTAGAAAGAAAGACGTGCCCTACAACCGAAGTGTGAAGCGCTTCTAAGTGCGAATACGCACAGGCACATAAAAGGACGCTATCGCCCATTTTAAGCCCAAGGAAAACCTTGCCCCCCGTTTCTTTTTCTAAAGAAAAAAGTGCGGGGTCAGCCAATGAAGGGAGACTATTTTGTTGCCAAGCACTCATTCCGAGCAAAAGAAACTTGTCGCCCAAAAGCCAGCCAGTTTGTCCCGTGCGTTTCGCAAATCCCACCGTTTCTAATTTAAGAAGAATGCGATGCACTGTCGAAGGCGCAAGTGAGGTACGCCGCGCTAGAGCTCGAACGCCAATGGGTTTGTGAGTCTCAGAAAGTCTAAGAAGGACTTCATCGGTGCGCGACGCGATGGGACTGACTTCTTGGCAAGAGTCTGTTTTCGGCGTCATGATTGTTTTGCTGTTTCTTCGTTACTCGGTTCAATGGCTTTTGCAATCAGTTCGGCGATATCTTCGATGGGGAGTTCTTTATCGGTTGTCGCCGCTCCTAACATCGAGAGGCAATGCGGGCATTCCACGGCAACGCTTTGTGCTTTTGTGTTTTTCAGCTCTTTAATACGAATGGCATTGACTCGCAGGGGTTTATCTAAAAACATCTGAGCCCCACCTGCACCACAACAGAAGGCTGTGCGAGCTGTCTCGGCGGGCTCAACAAGCGTTAGTCCCAAACGCTTTAAAAGCTTACGGGGTTCTTTGACAATGCCATTGGCACGGGCAAGATAACACGCATCGTGAAGCACAATCTTTTGTGAATCTAATTTTCGAATGCTAAGGCGCTTTTCTTTAATAAGCGATAGGATGAAATCGACGTGATTTCTTACGACAAAGCACCCACCTTCAAATTGCGGGTATTCGTTTTTCAAGGTATTAAAGCAATGCGGGCACGCGGTAAGAATCTCGTCGAAATCGTATTTGCTGAAGTTTCCGATATTTTCTTCTGCTGCCTGCTGGAAAAGATATTCCTCTCCTGCGCGACGTGCCCAATCAGCGTGGCAGCGTTCTTCGGCCATAATCGCAAAATTCACTTTTGCCGCACGAAGAATTTTGATCATCGATTTTGCAATACGCTGTGCGCGTTTGTCGTACGAGGCCGCGCATCCTACCCAATAGAGAACGTCGTAATGTTCCCCAGGTTTTGCAAAAGTAATATCGAGTCCTTTTGTCCAATCGGCGCGCGCAGCTGGGTCCATAGCCCAGGGATTTCCAACGCTAGAGGCGTTCTCTAGCGTTTTGGCAAGCCCTGCGGGGAAGTCTCCTTTTTCTAACGCGAGATTGCGTCGCATCGCAATGATTAAATCGGGTATTGGAATGCGCGCAGGACACACCTCTGCACAGGCATTACACGTCGTGCAATCCCAAAGAGCGGCTTTACCAACAAGGCCATCGATTAGCTGAAGCTCTTTATTTTCACCACGAAGTCTTTTTTGAAGACTTAAAACGAGAGACTTCGGGTCAAGCGTACTTCCAGCACGAAACGCAGGACAGACGGCGCGGCATCTTCCGCACTCGGTGCACCCGTCGATATGCACGCGGTCGTCTAAACTGAAGTCGTTAAAGTCGCTTGCGCCAAAATGTTCTTGTTCCTCGATGTTTTCGATTTTGGCAACCGCAGAGGTCGCTCCCGCTTTTTCTCGCCGAATGGAAGCGGGCGTCTTAAATAGATGCGCATAAAACGTCAAAGGAATCACAGCGATAAAGCATAGAGAGGTCACCGCGTGAATGACCCACACAAAAACGTGTATGACTTCAATGGTCTGTTTGGTCATTCCAACAAAGCAGTGACTCAAAAGGTATCCAACAGGCGACCAAACTGCCCAAGGCGGATTCTCAGCAGCTAGTCTTAAGGCTTCAAGGAAAAAGCCAATGACGATGATACCTGCAAGGCTTCCAAGAATTACGGCTGACCGCTCTGTGGGTTCAACCTTGGGGTCGGCCCAAACATAGCGGCGAAGCGCGGCATAACCTAAACCGATAAGAGCCAAGAGCCCTGCGATATCGAGGATAAGTTTATAAACTAGGTAAACGCGTCCCGAAAGGATTCTTTTGTCAAAGGCAAGCCACGCAATATCCCAATCGATGGTGGCAAGTACGGTTCCCAAAAAAAGAAGCACAAAGCCCCAGAAGATGGCAAAGTGCGCAATGCCACTTCGTGTTTCACGAACTTTGCGTTGCATTAAGACGGTAAAGAGCGTCTTTGTTAGAGACATCTTGGGTTTGGATTTCGCATCCTTTGGCAGCGCCTCACGCACAATGTGTCGCGCGCGAATGAGACCTGCGATAAAAATGACGACAGCAACAAAGCCGAGAATATATAAACCGACCTGAGCCCAAAATGGGACATTCCAAAAATAGGGACGAAGGATTGTCTCTGTTGAAACCATGAGAGAGTTCCGCTTTTTCTTAAGTTCGAATTCGTATTTGCAGACATTAGCGCAAAAAGCGCGTTTCTGCTGTTATTGTTTTGTCAATTTTAGGGTTAGAGGCTAGTCTGGTTTTTGGCAATTTCTCGAATGCAATCCTGAATGAGCCTTGGTCCGTGAAGGACAAAGCCCGTATAAAGCTCGACAAGTTTGGCTCCAGCCGAAATGTGATTGGCAGCATCTTTTGCCGTCATGATGCCCCCTGAGGAGATTGTCGGAATTGAGTCTTTTAGGTGGTCTGTGACAGCGCTAAGAAAGTTAAGTGAACTCTCGCTTGCAGCGCTTCCTGTGAGAAAGCAATTCGTTTTTTCATCACGAGTGAGCCCCGCGGCGTGAATGCCGTTGGCGCCAGAAGCAACAAGGCAATCTAAAAGATTAAAGAGCGCATCCGTGTCTCTTTCTTTATAGAGCTTAACGACGACGGGTTTGCGACGTGCGTTTTCCTTTGACGTGATTTCAGAGCGCTTTTCAAGGATGGCTCGAAGCCCTTTGAGGATGATTTCGTCGGGGAGTCCTGCCGTATCGAAAGAAAAGAAATCTGCGCGTTTATAGCTTTTAGTTAGAGTATTTGTTAGCCCCGTTAGGTCTTCTGAATGAAGACTTAAACTTATTCCCAATAGGCCGCCACGCAAATGAAATCCATCGGCGCTTTTTAGGTTAAGAAGGGCCTGATCGACCCCAGCGTTTGGATGCGTGGGGCTATAGGAAAGACTTAATTCGGTGGCAGTTTTCTTTTGACGAACAGTTTGGGAGGCGTTGCAAGGGGATTCTGTTAAGGAACCAACTTCGATAAAGCCGAACCCTAAGGCGCCCAAGCTATTGACGCGAGTGCCGTTGACATCAAATCCTGCGGCGAGTCCCACAGGGTTGGGAAAGCGTAGCCCCATTACCGTCACGGGGCTTTCTGCTAAGGGGCCTGTCCACTTTTCGTGGCAACCAAAAATCGTGAACCAATCAAGGTTCGCTAAGAGGATGCGGCGAGCGCTCTTAAAACCAAGAGAAAAAAGCAGGGCTCTAAAAGCATCGTAAGTCATAATTAAAGCTCGATAAGTCTTGACGGAGAAGTCGGTATTCTATAAAATCTCAAATTCTTCACATGGACCGCGGGGTGGAGCAGTCTGGTAGCTCGTCGGGCTCATAACCCGAAGGTCGGAGGTTCAAATCCTTCCCCCGCAACCAAAGTCCTAAATTCCCTTCTCAGAAATTTCCCTTCGGTTTCCTTTTGCAACTCGTGCAAAGTCGTTTGACCCGATAGAAATAGCACTGTCTTTACGCAGTATAGACTGACTGCACGTGAATCTAGGGAGTTTGCTCTAAGAAACTCTCCTTATGATTAAGGGAATATGACTATGTGCGCAGAAGCACTGCCCGTAAATGCTACGACTGGGTTGCAGCATACGGTTTTGCCGAAAGTTAAAGAGATTGATCCTCCAAAGGCACTCCTTTGGGTTGGAAACTCCTTTTTCTTTTTCAATAACGGAGCACATCGTTTCACGCGCCGCCTGTTACAGAAAGCTCCTGTTGTCCCGAAGTATCGTGGCAATTTGGTTGCCATCAATGGGGCTAGTTTAAGTTGGCATGATTTGGAGAGTTATTTTCGTCCGAATGCGATTAGTTCGTACTCTTTTAGTACGGATGGCAAGAACACCGTGAAATTCCGAGATCCGACGGAGAAACTGTGGGATAGTGTTTTGCTTCTCGATTCGTCTCAAGGCCCGATTCATCCGCAATTGGGTGAAGACTTTAAGCGCTTTGCAAAGATTGACTCCGATATTTGTCGCAAGCACGGTGCTACCCCAATCTTTTTAATTTCTTGGGCGTATGCCGATCGTCCAGAGATGACTGCGCAACTAGCTGATGCAATTCTGACTGCTGCCAATGACAATGACGCGATTGCCGTGCCTGCAGGATTGGCCTTTGCTGAGGCTCGTAGGAAAGATTCTGCTTGCCCGATTTATATCGGGGATAACCGTCATCCGACACCGGCTGGGTCATATCTTTTGGCCTGCACTGTCATCGCAACGCTATTTCGGATTGATGTACGTACGATTAATTTCGATTGTGAAATTGAACCGGAACTAGCGAAGTTCTTACGAGAAGTCGCTCAGGAAACGGTTTGCCGTTTCTTTGGAAGATAGTTCTTTAAAAATAGCCGCGCTTGTGTTCGAGTTTTCATGGCGCTTAAGGCTAAAAGGTTGAAAGAGGGTAAGTGAGAAAACCGAACCTCTTAGAAGCATTAAAACAAAACTCGTTATAAAAGGAGAAATTGAAATGACAATCCCAATCATCGCTGCCGCGCTGATCACGATTGTTGCCGGATGGATGATTATCAAGCGCTATCCAGTACACATCGTTTTGCTCGCAAGTGGTTTGATTATTGTCGCAATCTGCATTTTGTGTGGAGTAACGCAGTTCCTACCGAAGGGAACGAAATCCACAGGATTTATTTGGTTTGACTTGATTGAATTGATCAATGCGATTACCAAAAAACAGATTGTTGGCGTTGGCTTAATCATTATGACTTGCGGCGGTTTCGCAGGATATATGAGCCAAATTGGTGCTGCCAATCGTCTCGTGCAATTGTGCGCTGAACCGCTACGTGCCCTAAGTAAGCCTTACCTTGTTTTGGCTTTGGCCTATTTAATCGGCCAGGGTATTAACCTCGTTGTCGTCTCGGCTGCTGGTTTAACGATGTTGTTATTGGTGGCCTTCTATCCGATTCTCGTTGGTGTTGGCGTTAGCCGTGGCGCTGCTGCTGCGTGCATTGCCTGCTGTTCGGCTATTGGCGCAGGTCCTTTGTTTGGAACACAACAGCTTGCCGCAAGAATCGCTAACGTTGATTCGATGGTTTACTTTATCGAGTGGCAACTTGTCGCTTGCTGGCCAGCCTATCTTGTGACAGCCGCTGCAATCTTCTTTACCGCTAAGTACTACGATGCGAAGAAGATCGATATTGAAGACGAAATGCAAGAAGCAAAGACTACTGCCGCGCGTGAATGCCCGAAGTGGTACGCCATCTTCCCGTTTGTTCCCATCGTTCTTCTCTTTATCTTCTCGAAGTTCGGTATCTCTTCGATTAAGTTAAGCACGCCAACTGCTTTGATGTTAACGTGGATTGTCGTGGCCATCATTGAACTGATTCGCTTAAGAGATGCGAAGCTTGTGATGAAAGATTGCCTCGTGTTCTTCAAGAAGATGGGCGCACTCTTCGGTGGCGTTGTGGCGCTTGTTATCTGCGCTGAGGTCTTCGCGACTGGCTTACGTGTTTCTGGTTTGGTGAACGAAATCATTGATATGGCTAAGGGCTTTGGGTTTGGCGCAGGTGGTATGACGTGCGTCCTCTCGGCCTTAGTTGGTGTTGTGACGTTCTTAACGGGTTCTGGCGTGGGTGCCTTCTCTGCCTTCGCAAGTCTCTCGGTTGACGTTCAAGCCCAAGTCGGCGGTCATTTGCCCGCTATGATGGTTCCGATGCACCTAGCGTGCTCAATCTTCCGCTCGATGAGCCCTGTGGCAGGATGCTTAATTGCTGCTGCTCTCGTTGCTGGCGTGAGCCCGATGAGTCTTGTGCGGCGTAACATGATTCCGATGTTTGCCTGCTTCGGGACAATTTTGGTGATGAACCAGATCTTCAATATTTAGTCGATTTCTCTTTAAGGGGTAGGAAAGCGTTTTGTACTTTCCTACCCAACTCTAGAGGGCTAATAAAATGGGAACGCTACACATCACAGCGATTGCAGTCGCTACGTCTTTTTTGCTTTCTGGACAGGCCTTTTCTGCAGTTAAGCAGGCAAATCCAGCAGAGTTTTACAACGTGAAACCCGCGGTTAAGACGCTTGGCGTCAAGAATCCGACACGTGGTTTATTTGTCGGGAATTCCTATACCTATTACAACTGCGGCATTGGCGCTTACGTTAAAGGGTTTATCAATAAGAAAGCAGGAGAGGAGTGGAAGGCTCGTATGCAGACGATTTCTGCAGGTCGTCTCTACCAACATCCGATTGAACGCTATTTCGATAAAGATGATGCGACACTTAAGGATTACAACCGCCCGAACAAACCGAAGTTTGACGTAGTCTTCTTGCAGGCACAGTCTCAGGAACCATATAAGGACGATGCGAAGAATCCCGCAAATGCTCCTAAGGTTAAATACGCCGCAGCTTTAAAGAAAGCGATTGCTGTAGTTCGTAAGAATGGATCCGTGCCTGTTGTGGTGGAAACCTGGGCTTCGAAGAAGTCTCCAAAAGGCTACGACATGCGCTCTGAGACGATTGCTTTAGCCGATGCAACAATTGCTGCTGCTAACGAAAACAAA
>CAVAQL010000022.1:0-15244 GCA_963590825.1 Bacteroides caccae
TTACTCTCGTTCGGCTATCGGTTACTCACCCCTAAAAATATCGGTTACTTTGCACGTATCTTTCCTAAGACCGTAACGGCGCCTCAAATTGCTTGAATAATGTCGTCACCTTAAAAGAGGAGACGACATGACAAAGCGGTCACCCATTAGTTTGGTTCGCGCCGGGATTCAAATGGCGCAGAAGATGTCAAAGAAACGCATTGCTGAGCAGTTATCGTGCTCAAAAGCGCTTGTCAGCTCTTGGCGAAAAAAGTTTCGAGACTCTGGACACCTTTTGTCCGAGGTAGAAGAGCTTAGTGATAAGGAACTCAGCAGCATTCTTTACAGGAAGAAACCCATAAGATTCTTTCCCTGGGAAAGCGACGAAGAGCTTTGTCGAGAACTTGAGCAATCGCACCTGAGCATCAGAGCTTTCTACAAGACGATTTACCTGCCGAAAGTTCCTGTCGGTGTAAAACCGATGGCTTACAGTTCTTTTTGTTTTCACGTTCACCCGAAACAAACGAAGAGCGAAGTCGAAGCCGTGCCAAGCCCAGACGCAGTTCAATGCTTTGATCTCTCCAACAAGGTGAGTGTTAACGACCTCGTTTCACCAGAGGTCAACCAGGTGCGAATTACCTTAGCCAATGGAGCGAGTATCGATTTCTACCCAGGCTCTGCTTCGGAGTCCTTCGTCAGTGAACTCCTTCGCCAAAACGGAGTGAAGATATGAATCTGAGCTTAGAGAACTACCAAATCGTTCTTGTCATCGCTCCCGTTGATGGGCGTAGCGGATTCGACAAGTTAGCGAGCACTGCCCGACTTTATTGCAACATTGATGTCGATGAGAAAAAGCACGCCGTTGTCTTCCTCTCTCGCCGGTACAACGTATGCAAAATTATCTTTCGAGACGAACGAGGCAAGACTCTCATTACGCGATGGTTAAATCAGGGATGTTTTGAGCGTTTTTTGCAACGAGAAAACGACCCGCCGAAGACAAATTTGACGCGTGATGAACTGATGAAATTTCTCGATGCAGCATATTTACAACACCGTCCTGAGAGCATCTGAAAAAATCGAGAAAAATCGATAAAGACCCCGCATAAATAAAGGCTTGCAAGCTCATGCGGTGAGCGATTTTTTTGACCTAAAAAATAGTTGAAATTTCTATAGAAATTCGTGTATTGCATGAGTATGATTTTTGCCATCAGAGAGAAAAATTTTGCTGATGATGAAGACCATAAAAGAAGCAGAACTGCTTAAAAAAATTGCGCAACTTGAGAAGCGACTTAGCGAGGAAAGTGCGAAAGCCACAAATGCCCTTCACAGGCAAAAAGGCGCCGAGCAATTGGCTGCTTCCTTAAGCAAAAAACTCACAAACTTAGACAAGAAACTCACAAAGGTAGAGCAGGTACTTGCTGAAAAAGACAAGCGTATCGCTGAAAAAGATAGGCGTATTGCCGAGAAAGATAAGCGTATCGCCGAAAAAGACAAGCGTATTGCTGAGAAAGATAAGCGCATTGCCGAGAAAGATAAGGATCTTGCTGAAAAAGAAAAGGCTCTCGTCGAGAAAGAGCAACTTCTAAGCCTCATGAATAAGGCCATCAAAGCGGCTCTTCCACAATTGCAGCGTTTTGCCAAAGAACTCAACTCACGCATGACAGATGACCCTGAGTGGAATCGAGTCGTTGTCGATGAATTTATCAAAGCTTTGCAACAACTCAATTCGATGCGTCGCGATTGCAGTGTGCTCAAGAAGAGACTTAATCGCGGAGGTGAAAAGCTCTCATCTATTGCTGATATCAAAGACATCGAAAAGATTCAAGAAGAAGTCAAAGAGACGACTTCGAAGCTGATTGCATCTGGCGCTCATCAAGTTCAAAACGCCAACGTTGTAAATTCGATTACCGTTGCCGCCCTCGAAGGAGCCAAAGAAAGTAGCGCCGAAATCGAAGCGATGCGGGGGATTATTAATCAGGAATCTTCTCCTCTTCTCGAGCAGCGCCGCGAACAAGAAGGCCAAAAACAGCAGTCGATGGGACGTCAGAAACCAGATCGAGACGACATTCCGGAAGAACAAATCGAGCCAGCGGAAGTGCCTGAGGACTTCACGTGTCCACATTGCGGAAAGCGTGGCAAATTCCACGTCATTGAGCAGTCTCAAGCAATCCAGATGTTTACTGGCATCGAAGAACTTTTCAAAGTGATGAAGATAAGTCTTTTAGGACAGACGCTTGTCGAATGTGCCAAATGTGGCACTGTGCAGCCAATCTTCACCGCTGGCCTGATGGCTTTAAATCCAAAACGAGAACTAAGCATCGACACTCTGACATCAACCGTGAGTCTTATGTCAAACGGTCTTCCGCTTAATCGAATCACGGATATCTTTTATAGCCAGGCGCATTTAGGCTCTTCGACTCTAGGTGAAAACATCTTGCAGATGGCCGAATACGCAGATCCTTTAATTAAACGAATCGAGCAAGAAGCCCATAACGCCGATGTCATCATCGCTGACGAAACGCCTTTCAGTGTTTTGCAGGAAGAAGGGCGCGGGCATCAAAGCGCTAAAGCAAAAGAAACTGCTGAAAAAGCAAGTTCCCAAACCTACATTCAGGCTGTGACAAGCACAAACGCCACGGATAAACGCTTTGCCCTCTATTACGCGATGCAAGGACGTTCGGCACAAGAGATTGCGAAAGTTCTCAATCCCTTTAACTCGAAAACCATTATGAGTGATGGCTACGCAGCCTATACGGGAATCGTTCGGGACAATAAGAAAGAAACAAAGCACGCTTCTTGCTTAATCCACTGGAGACGTGAGCTTTTAAAAGCGGCGAATTTGGAACTGCAAGTTAAGCATGCGAAAGATACCTCGATAGAAAAAGCCACCGCGCTGTGTAAAGAGCAGATTGAGAAAGGTGAAGCGAGGCCGATACTCAATATGACGCTTTACGCACTATCGCGGATTTTTGCAGAAGAGCAAAGCGTCATCCGAGGAAAGAACGAAGACTACGAAACCTATCTCGCACGAGTTAAAGAGCATCGAGAAAAATACTGCGTTCCTCTTATGGACCGAATCGACGAACTCATGACCGTGCTTAGAGATAAAGCAAAACTGGTTCCAGGAAAAACGGGAAAATACAAAAACTCGACAGAGGACTCTTTGTACTACATCCCTGCGGTCGTCTACTACCTCAATAGGAGAGAAGAACTTCGATACTTCTTAACGCACCCGAGCTGTCCGCTGAGTTCAAACATTGTTGAGGCGAAAATACGTCCACTCACAATCCTCAGAAACAATATCAACTTCATGCAGAGCTTGAAGCACACTAAGGGCTTGTGCCGTCTGCTAAGTTTGATGGAAACCGCGAGGCTCAATGGTATTGAAGACCCGGTGCAATGGCTCAATAAGTACTACTACAGACTTGCTCGACATTGTCAGCGAATGCAATGGTACGACTGGACCCGTCCGGATGCGCCCAAGCGCAAAGATCCAAACAAGAAATTCGTGAAATGGGAGTACGAGAAGTATTGGGACTCGATGCCAATCGATGACCTGCTCCCTTGGAATTACAAACCATCTGAAGACTAATCAAGTGTGGCAAAACGCGTCAAAACATTGACGCGCCCGACGATTTATTACGGTCAGTCGAGTAGAGTGGCGCGAGGCGCTAGCCTCGCCCACCCCCTCACAGAACCGGACGTGCCCTATTAAGGCATCCGGCTCTTCAAATCGACATCGGTTTGCACTTCCATATCTCCTTGGTGATGGATACGGGCGACACGTACTTCTCCCATAACTCGAGAAACTTTTCGTACGTTATTGGCCGCCGTTGACCTCGCCGTCTCAGCATCTTCACAGTGGCGTGCATGGCATACCATCGGAATTTGCAGAGCGCGCGTGAGTTTCCATTTATCCCATAGTAGTTGTAGTGCCCTGCCAATTTGCGGTTTAGCTTTATGAGCGTCTCCACTATTGGCATCCTCAGTCGTGTCCACAGCCACTCTTTCACCGCTAATCGCTTAGCTTTCATCTTCTTTTCGCAAGAGCGTATTCCGAGTCTGTAATGACCGTCTTTCGTCTTGGCGTTGAAGAATGTAAAGCCGAGGAAATCGAAGCTTTCTTTCGTTCCTTTGTGCCTACCTATCGGAAGAATTCTTGTTTTGTCTTCCGCCAGTTCAAGCCCAAAGGCTCCAAGTCGCTCCTTGAGCATTTCCATCACCATGCGAGCTTCTTTCTCTGTTTGAAAGAGAATGACAAAGTCGTCTGCATACCTGAAGTAGTACATCTCTCCAATCATTTGGCGTTTAACACGCTTCGTGATCCATAAGTCGAGCACATAGTGCAGGTAAACGTTCGCTAGAACGGGCGATATGAGTCCTCCTTGCGGTGTTCCCTTATCGCTATCGACAAGCTCCGTTCCTTCCATGACACCAGCTTTTAGAAACCTAACGACGTAACGCATGAAGTTCCTGTCAGCGATGTCGTGCTCGAGAAATTTGACGAGCCACTTCTGGTCAAGATTATCGAAAAATCCTCTGATGTCGGCCTCTAGGACGTAATTCACGTGCCGTTGCATTATGGCTTGATTGATTCCCCGTATGACGTCGTGCGCGCTCCGCTCTGGCCTGAACCCATATGAGCAGTTCAGGAATCGGGGCTCGTAGACTTCATTGAGTATGTCCGCCATTACGCTTTGCACGAGTTTGTCTTCGTAGGCTGGGATGCCCAGTGGCCTCAGTTTGCCATTGGCCTTTGGGATGTAGGTTCGCCGCACAGGTTGAGGGATGTAGTCGAATCGCTTCATTCGCTCCACGAGAGACTGTAAGTTCTCGGGGAGGTGTTTAGCGTACTCATCCTTTGTCATTCCATCGACCCCTGCCGCTTTCCAACGCTCCTGTTTTACATGGGCCTCCCACAGACTGTTCGCATTGATACGATTAATAAGTGTTGTAAGTTTCTTGTGTTTCTCCGACTGATACCTTATCGGCTTCAGCGCATGTTCCATGGTTTTCGGAACTCTAGTTTCCTGCATGTTTTACCTCTACCGATTGTTGATTTGTTGCCCCCTTCGCTCCAATCGCTTTCACGACCTTCAACGCTACTATGAGGCAATCCGACTTCTGATACTCCTTCGCCCCTCACTTGACTTTATCGGCCTTGCTCGGGACTTACCTTTATAGGAGAGCATCAGACCTCCCAGGTACGCTAATCATCCTTTGTTCACTCGCCACGCCTTATAGCCCCGACGGAACCTGTGCAACCCTCGCTTGTCGGTTTGCACATTGCTGCCTGCTGCTTTCCCCAGAAGCATCGGCTTCCGCTCCATGTATTAACGAGGCCATGACGGCTTCACGCTTTCGCATTGCGGCTCTTGAACTCCTTTGTCTACGCTTAAATCTCACCTCACGGCTTTGACTCCAAGACTAAGTACTGACTGCTTGCTAGGCTTTGTCAGGGCAGGACTTTCACCCGCCTGTATGATTAGCGCCGAACTGGCGCACTGGGGAGCGCACATTTCGCTAGATTTTGAGTCTCATCAAACACGCAAAATCACGTCTTCGCTAGCATCACTTCCCAAAAATGGAGTGCTACGCTATGCCAACGATTGCTGACGGATTTCTTTTAAACAACAACGTTCTCATTCCCTGTCTCGGCCTTGAAACACGTCAATTGCAACCGACTTCTCTTTTAGAGGAAACTCTCGAGAATGCCATTGAATTGGGATATCGCCGTTTTGACACGGCAAGCGCCTACGGTAACGAAACCAATCTTGGGAAAGTCCTAGCAAGTTCGGGCCTTAGGCGCTCTGAGTTTTTTATCTCCAGTAAGCTTTGGGTCACTGACCGCAATTACAACGAAGCGCTCTCTGCTTTTGATAAGACGCTTGAAGCTTTAAAGCTCGATTACCTTGATCTTTATCTTATTCACTGGCCTGAGACGCACGGGGACTCCATCCTCTGGCAAAGTGTTAACACGGGAACGTGGAGGGCGCTAGAAAAAATTTACATGTCCGGAAAAGTGCGTGCAATCGGGGTGTGCAACTTTTTAACGCACCACCTCGTTCCACTTTTGACGCGAGCAGAAATCGCTCCCATGGTCAATCAATTGGAGTTTCATCCAGGCTACTGGCAAAAAGCAACGCTCGAGTACTGCCAAGCCAAGAGGATTCACGTCAGCGCCTGGGATCCTATCGGTAGACGCGACGTGATGCCAGAGCCAGTGCTACAGAAGATTGCCCAAAGATACAATGTCAGTGAAGCACAAGTGGCTTTACGCTGGTGCTTACAACACGGTGTTTCTGCGCTTACACGAACATTAAACGCGCAAGACCTTGCTAGCGACAAAGATCTCTTTCGCTTTCGCTTGAATGTGCGAGAGATGAAAGCCATTGACGATTTGCCACTTTCGTGCTTTTCGGGCCTGGATCCCGATCACGTTTCATTCTGAGGCTTTTTTCTCAGCAAGTCTCACGCCCCGTGGAGTTGCGTAGGTCAGAGCCACACGGGGCGAATAAACGAAGTACGCCGTCCAAAAGATTGACCAGACAAAGATTTCTAATAAACCAATCGCAGGCGCTTTAAGACTAAAGTACCAAGACTCAACAAGAAATGCCACAGGTCCCATCAGCCAAAGAAGAATCACTGTCGCAGAAAGCGCCGCAGGGCTTCTTCCCTTTAAAAGAATCGCCAACATCAAAATTCCTAATGCGGCCTGAATCCAATTCGGCCCTACGGCAACAAGAACGGAAAATCGTTCGAGTCCTGTCCCAACGCTTTCCCAATTCACAGCACTCACTGTTAGGTATCCTTGCCAAAGAAAGCGCTCGATAAAGGCAACTTCAACAAGTAAGAAAAAAACCATCGGCCCACCGAACCCGCTTTGATACGCTTCAGAGCGTAACTTCGGAGGCTGACGCTTCCCATAGCGATAGAGCATCAATGTGGGAACAGCAATAATTAAAAAAACGCAGCAAAGCAAAACAGCGATTGAAAGAATTTGCGCCATAACTAAGAGGTCCTTGATGTTTTCTTGGATTTTCGGTCTGCGTCATCTTCACAATGGCAGTGCCCTTCATGAGCATCCTCGGTCAAACCCACGAGAATGCCACAAGGCTCAGAGCCGTGATTTCCCGAGCAACGTGAGGCAAGTGCCTTTAAATGCCCTTTAAGTGCCTTTAAGCTTGCCATTCTCTCGTTGACAAGCTTTACTTGCTTTTCAATGAGCGCATGCACGTGCGTTGCCTGCTCGCTATCTCTTGGATCTGCATGCAAGAGCGTTCTGATATCAGCAAGCGACATATCAAGCGAGCGGCAGTGAGAGATGAAATTTAATTCATCCAAGTGCTTATGCGTATACGCGCGGTAATTGTTTTCTAGACGCGAAGGATGCGAAAGAAGACCTTCTTTTTCATAAAACCGAATCGCTTCAACCCGAAGTCCACTTCGGCTTGAGAGTTCTCCAATACGCATTGTTTCTCTACTCCTAACTTCAATCTCTTCTTAGGATTTGACACTGTAGCAACTTCAGGGTTTTAAATCCACTCTATCACGTAAATTTGGGATAACGCAAAGGACAGTCCCTATGGTTAAAAATAAATGCCTATGCCTACATATCGACGCAATAGATTGCGCCGTTGAAGTCTCTGAGATTGAGGCTCTTTTTAAAAACGACAAAGACTTTCGGATTGTCTCAAGTAATTGCGTCAATCGCGAAATGACTTTTGAATTTCTCACTGAAACGGCATGCGAAGAGCAGCTATTTCAAAAATTAGAAACTGCGGGGTTTCCTGCGAAATGTGCTCTGAAAAACACCGCGCCCCAAAAAGAGTTTCTCATTTATATCGAAGAAATGGACTGCCCCGTTGAGCGTGCTCAAATCGAGGGAGCCTTTGAGAAAGACTCAGACTTTGCGATTCTAAGTTTTGATATGCCGCATCGCACCGTGCGATTTATCGCTCAAGAAAAAGGCGCTGATGAAAAAGCGCTCTTAGCAAAACTCAATCAGATTGGGCTACCCGGCACAGCACTTTGCGAAGAAAAGAAAGAGCACACTCCAGTACAAAAATCGGGCTTCACTCACGTTCTTATTCTTGCCATTGCTTTCTGTTTTGCGGCAGTCAGTGAATTTCTCGAGATTCGCGGTAACTTTCCTGAGGCGTTGATTCTGGCTTTCTCTCTTATCGCCATCTCTTTAAGTGGCATCAAGACACTATTTCGAGGAGCCATCAATCTATTTCACCTCACATTTACGATGAACACCTTGATGGCCGTTGCCGTCGCGGGAGCCGTGATTATCGGACAGTACCCGGAAGCGGCGATGGTGATGGTGCTTTATGAGATTGGGGAAGAAATTGAAGACCGCACCTTAGCAAGAGCGCAAAAGAGTATTCGCAATCTGTTGGAAAAAGCCCCAAGCGTTATCGAACTTCTTGTCAATGGCTCGTGGATCAAAACTGGCGCCGAGTCCATTCAAGTCGGAAGCATTTATCGCGCCGTTCCCGGTCAAATGCTTGTTGCCGATGGCGTTGTCATTGATGGCGTAAGTGCGATTGATGTTTCAAGTCTTACAGGAGAGTCCATTCCTGAAACAGCACTCAAGGGTTCAGAGGTTCGCTCGGGAACCATTGCTCTTGACGGATCTCTTACAATTCGTGCCACATGCGCCGCAAGTGACTCGACTGCCGCACGCATTACGCGGGCCATTGAATCGGCGCAACAGAAAAAAGCCAAAATCGAACGCTTTATCGATCGTTTTGCGCGTTACTACACACCGGCGATTTTTGCGGCAAGCCTTCTATTAGGTCTTGGTACGGTTCTCGTCACAGGCGTCTTTGATAAAGAGACGGTCTACCGCTCTCTTGTGCTCCTTGTGATTGGTTGTCCGTGCGCACTCGTCATTTCCACGCCTGTCGCACTTTTAGCAGCGATGACGGTGGCCAGTCGTAACGGCGTTTTTGTGCGTGGTAGTGTCCCGATGGAAACGGCAGCGGCACTTAAAACAGCCGTCTTTGATAAGACGGGAACATTGACGATTGGAAAGCCCGTATTTAAAGCGATTCGTGTTTTAGGAAAAAACAACGAAACACAAGCGTGGATTACGGCAGCCGCTTTAGCCAAAGCCAATAAACATCCTCTAAGTCAAGCGCTTGCCAAAGCGTGCGATGCAACCCTTTCGATTCCAAAGGCTAGCGATTTACATAACCTACCTGGTTACGGGGTTGAAGCCCGCATTCACGGCGCGATGGTGCATCTAACGAATCGCTCGTGGCTTAAGGAAAACAATCTTCTCACGTCTGAAGCAGCCTCTACCTTTGAGGCCCTCGAAGAGGAAGGCCACACCGCTCTTGCTTTAAGCGATGTTTTTGGTCCGATTGCCGTCTTTGCCTTTAGCGACACCCCCAAAGTTGGAGTCGATAAAAGCATTGCGGATCTGAAAAAAGAAGGCGTTGATGTGTGGCTTCTAACAGGAGATAACGAAAAAAGCGCTGCCGCAATTGCACGCTTTGCTGGCATTGACCACGTTCGCGCAAGACTCCTCCCGCAAGATAAGCTTAAGATTATTTCTGAGCTCGATAAAAAAGCGCCCACCGCAATGATTGGCGATGGCATCAATGATGCTCCTTCGCTTGCTAGAGCACGCCTTGGCATTGCGATGGGGGCGATGGGAACCGATACGGCCATTGAATCGGCGGATGTTGTCCTCATGAACGACGATATCGGACGCGTTGCTTGGTTAAAGCGCCTTTCGCTAGCAACACACCGAACCATCGCGCAAAACATCGCCTTTGCCTTAGGCGTTAAAGTGCTCTTTGCCCTAGCCGCTATCACGGGATACGCAACGATGTGGATGGCTGTCTTTGCCGACACCGGTGTGTGTTTACTCGTTGTCGCGTGGGCGCTACGACTCCTAAATTTTGAAAAGTCCTAAGAACGACGCAGGATAAAGTTTGGAAATAGCGCTTTTAGTTTCTCGATGAGCGCTTCTCCAGGATAGTCAGACCCGACGGCAGAAAGTGGAGCCTTAACGCCAGGAGGGGCACGATAAATTTGCAACGCATACGTCGTGCAACCGTTTTCTTTTAACCACAAGGCCGTACTTAAAATATCCTCAGCGCTCAATATGTCTGGATGCGCTGTCGTGCGTGCCTCATAAGATACGCCCGAAGTTTTGATGGCTTCAAAACTATCTAAAAAAGAAAGGTGCGCCCTATCTTTTCCTGCGGCGCGATTGAAAACCTCGGGAGTTTCTGGAGGTCCTTTCACATCCAAACCCACCCAATCAAGAAGCGGTAAGACTTCCTTTAAATGCCGTGGATAAGCGCCTGACGTGTGTAGACCCACTTTCATCGATTGCGCTTTCACTTCCTCAATCGCGGCGGGTAATGCTGGATCCGTGCAAGGTTCACCGCCAGAGAAAACCACGCCATCGAGTAGACCGCGCCGCTTTTTCAATAACGTGCGAACAGATTCCCACGGAATAACTTGAGCGCCCTCAATTCTCTGGCGCGACTGCATCCAGACGTTTTGGCAATACGGACACCGCCAAGGGCATCCTTGAATAAAAACGACCGCACTCAAGAGCCCGGGAAAGTCAATTGTCGTAAAGGGCGTGATTGCCGCAATGCGAAGTTCGTCGGCACTTTTGACAGCGACGCCGGGGTTTTCCCCGGCGTGTATGACAACGGTTTTAGCCATTGTGCGTTTTACTTTTTTAGGCGCACTTATTTAAGCCGCACTTACTTTCAACAAAGTACTTGCGTTCGTAAAATTCGCCTTTCTTGCCGATGTTAAAGGACTGCACGGGGCGGTGATAGCCCATAACGCGTGTCCAAACTTCGCAAGGCTGACGTTCGCTATCTTTTAATGTGATTTCTTCTGTTTTCTTTTCTTCTGTCATTTTTCTAACTCCTTAATCAAATACAAAGGAATGTTCTTTTCGACCTAGGCGCTCTTAGCAGCTTCTCGCGCCTGACGGGCCTTTTTGCGGGCAATGAGTTCAGCATCGCACTTCGGGCAAAAATCGTGACGCCCCGAGAGATAGCCATGTTTCGGGCAAATCGAGAATGTCGGCGTCACGGTAATGTACGGGAGACGGAAGCGTGTGAGAGTCTTACGCACCAAATCGCGGCAAGCTTCAGCCGAACTAATCGCTTCATTCATATAAAGGTGCAGCACGGTCCCGCCCGTGTACTTCTTTTGTAAGTCCTCTTGCATCTCAAGAGCCTCAAAGGGATCGTCTGTATATCCCACAGGAAGCTGAGACGAATTCGTGTAGTACGGGTTCTGAGCAGTTCCGGCCTGAATGATTCCTGGAAAGCGTTTGCGGTCTTCTTTTGCAAAGCGGTATGTCGTCCCTTCAGCGGGCGTTGCTTCCAAGTTATACATGTGGTCGGTTTCACTTTGGAATTGCACGAGGCGTTCACGCACGTGATCGAGGAATTCGATTGCCATCGCATGGCCCTCGTCGCTCGCGATATTGATTCTGTCGCCCGTGAAATTGCGAATCATCTCATTGATGCCGTTAACACCAATGGTGGAGAAGTGGTTGCGAAGCGTTCCAAGGTAGCGCTTTGTGTAGGGGAAAAGCCCCTCGTCAATGTGGCGCTGAATGACCTTACGCTTAATCTCAAGCGACTCTTTTGCAAGGTCTAAGAGGTGGTCTAACCGCGCATAAAGCGCCTCCTTATCCCCGGGATAGAGATAACCCAAACGCGCGCAGTTAATTGTCACAACGCCTAAACTGCCTGTTTGTTCTGCGGAACCAAAGAGGCCGTTGCCACGCTTTAAGAGCTCACGAAGATCAAGCTGCAAGCGGCAGCACATCGAGCGAATCATGTTGGGTTTTAATTCCGAATTAATAAAGTTCTGGAAGTACGGCAACCCATAGCGCGCTGTCATATCAAACAAGAGTTTGACGTTCGGCCCTTCCCAATCAAAATCAGGCGTGATGTTGTAGGTTGGGATCGGGAACGTAAAGACGCGGCCCTTGCTGTCGCCGCGAGTCATCACTTCGATGTAGGCACGATTAATCATGTCCATCTCAGGCTGCAAATCGCCATAAGTAAAGGGCATCTCCACGCCACCAATGATTGGGTGTTGTGGGATTAAATCCTGCGGGCACGTCCAATCAAACGTCAAGTTCGTAAACGGCGTCTGTGTACCCCAGCGGCTCGGGACATTCAAGTTATAAATCATTTCCTGAATGCACTGAACAACTTCGCTATACGGGACGTTATCCTTACGAATAAAGGGCGCCATATAGGTATCAAAAGAAGAGAAGGCCTGAGCGCCCGCCCATTCGTTTTGCATCGTTCCTAAGAAGTTCACAATCTGCCCACACGCAGAAGATAGGTGCTTGGGGGCGGCAGCTTCAACCTTGCCTGGCACGCCGTTAAAGCCTTCAGTAAGGACAGTTCTCAGTGACCACCCTGCGCAGTAACCTGAGAGCATATCCAAATCATGAATATGGAAATCGGCTTCGCGGTGGCACTTACCAACTTCAGAGGGGTAAACGAAATTTAACCAGTAATTGGCAACGACTTTACCTGAGACATTCAAAATCATGCCGCCTAAGCTATAGCCCTGATTGGCATTGGCGTTAACGCGCCAGTCGCTTTGATCGAGGTATTCATTAATCGAGCTTTCGACATTAATCCACGTCTTTTTCGCATCACGTGTCTTCGCGCGCTGTTCGCGGTAGACAATGTAGGCGCGAAGCGTTGTGAAGAACCCGGCTTCAAAAAGCGCTTGTTCAACAGCATCCTGCACCTGCTCGATGTGCGGCGTCATCACGTTAAGAGCGCACAGTTTGGGCATCACGCGGTTTTCGGTGATTTCTTCAGCAATAGCCGAACCAAATTCGCCTGTGGCTTTGCCCGCCTTTTCGATGGCGTTTTGAATTTTGACGGAATCAAAGTCTTTAATCGATCCGTCGCGCTTGATTAGATGCTTGGGTGTGCAGGACATTCTTTTCTTTCTCCTCTAGGTCTTCAGAGACAAAAAAAGGAAGAAAACCCTTGGGTCTCTGAGACGTATGAACAGAGTCATACCCTAGCAAAAGGCTTCACGAAAATCAATCGATTGAAATGCTTGATATTGTGGCGCTGACAGACGACCATCACAACATCTTGTGGTTTGCAAGAATTCTCTCAAGAGAAATTTTTCTGATTCTTAAGCGTTTTTTTAAAGGCCAATTTCGGCCAAAGCCCAAATGGCTTTGAAGTAAGTATTTTCCCTAGGTCTGTTCGCTTGAAAAGCCGTTTTCCCAAAAAATCTAACCATCTCAAGGCAGTGTTTTTTTTCAACAGAGTATTACGCGTGGTTTTTGCTCACGGCTGAAATCAACGAGTCTTGATTTTAAGAGGTCTTCTTTGGAATCGTTTGTTTTTTCCTTTTCTTTCGTCCCTTGTCCCGTAATGTTACGCCAAAGTGATTTTGGCACACTTGCGCCAAAGTGATTTTGGCACTCTCCCCGGTTTCCCTGGTCCGCTAAGCCAAAATAAATTTGGCACTCCACATCGTCATTTGGGACCGTAGTTTTTTAGTCTTTGTCTATCAGGCAGGCATTCTGAAGTCTTTTCGTCAAAAATGCCAAAAAACAACCTTGTTGGTGTCGAGCAAACGCTTTGGATTTAGGCGTTTGCTCGGGGCTGTTCGTCGTTTATGTATGATGTTAAAGAGAGGGGATTATTTTTTCTTCGCCGCAGCTAGTTTTTCGATAAGCTTATTTGCTGCCTTGATAGTTTCCTCTCGCTTCTTTTTCTTTTCTTTCCTTTTTTCTCCCCATCTGTATTGGCTTTTTACAAAGCCGTTTTCACCTCTTTTCTTAATGATTTCCTCAAGTCGCGGGTCAATTGTCTTAGCTGATTCTTCATAGTCCTTGACCTCGAGAGTTTGGTCATGGTCGAAGACTCTGAATCTAAGTCTTTCAAGCTTTCTTGAGTCTTTCCTTTCTCGGGTATAGACCTCGAATTTCCCATCGCTGAATTTAACAACGATGGCTCTCGCGCCCCTTAAAAGTAGGTTCTCATAGCTTGGGTCTAGTTGGATAACTTTCCCCTCCCAAGAAAGAGTTTTTGTCTTCGAAATAATGCGCTCATGCCATTCTGCGCAAAGCAAACGCAACCGAGCTTCATCTAGCATCAAAGGGATATGAGCATCGGAAGGATCTATCGGCTCAACAGAGAACTCTTCATTGAACTCCTCAATCAATCGTTTAATAACCTCATTCGCCTTCTCTACGGTGTCTGCGCCTGCGAGACGAAGTTCGCCTGGCCAACGGCCTTGGAGCGTGCGGTTTAACCGCTCAATTCTTCCTTTAGCCTGTGGCGTTGTGGCGTAAATTGTCTCGATTCCCAGCTTTTTACAAACTCTTTGATACTGCGTTAGTTTGGCTTTCCCTGTGACTGGATCCAAAGGCGATTTGAACACAGAGTGTTGGTCGCTGTAAAAAGCAATCGGAATGCCATACTTGATTACATGCGAGTAAATCGCTCGTCGATACCCCAAGCTATCTTCCTGCGGTTCAAATCGCGCAGAAGTGATGCGACCCGTGGCATCGTCAATGAACGCAATGAGAGTTGCCATAGGCTTGTCCTCACCGAACCAATGGTGGGGAGATCCGTCAATTTGTATGAGTTCACCAAATCTATTTCGTCTGCGACGTAAGGGATGCGGATTTTTCTGAATCAGTGTCTCTTTTTCCTTTTCCTCCTTTCGAATAATCTTGCGGACGGTTTCCGCACTTACGGAAATGTTTTCATCTTTCTTCAGATGTTTGGCTATTTCCTTAAAAGGGAAGTCAAAGTATTTTTCCTTTGTTAACTTGAGAATCCTTTCTTGCTTCTCAGGATTTATCTTTCGTTTCGACGGTTTACCCTTGTTCCCATGTTGAGAACAAATGACGCCGTTCTCATTGAACTCCTTGACTTTGCGAAAGAACGTCCTGCGACTGATTCCCAGGTTTTCGGAAGCTACTTTTGCGGTAATCAACCCAGCAAGGTAGTTGTTTATTGTTTTAATCAGGCATTCACTGTTAGCCATGGTTTGTTTCTCCAATGACAAACAGCCCCAAATGATTTTAGTCTTCCTCTATAAGGTGATTTTTTTCAGGGAGTGCCAAATTTATTTTGGCTTAGCGGGTCAGGGAAATCGGGGAGAGTGCCAAAATCATTTTGGTGGGTGTGCCAAAATCACTTTGGCGTAACAAAGTTTGTAAATTGCCGTTTAGAGGGCTCTAACGTCTCTATAATGAATGACTAAG
>CAVAQL010000023.1:0-14871 GCA_963590825.1 Bacteroides caccae
CTTAGAAAACAAAGAAAAGAGACCCCGAGAAACAATTTGTTTCTCATTCGGGAAAATCGTTTCAGATTTTTCAGACGTATTCCCTTAAATTTCGGTTTCGAAGGGTCAGTACCTTTCTGTAAATTTTCTCCTTTGGTTTCTCTAGCGGGTTCGGCAAAAACGACACCCGCTTTTTTTTGACCCGTTAGAATACCTCAAGACAACCACATTGAACGGACAACTATGAAAACCATCTCTCTTTTGATTTTGCCAGTCGTAGCAGCGCTTCTCGTTTCGTGCTCTGCTAATGAACCAGCGGAACCCGTTCCCGAGCTTAAAGATACGAGTTGGGCACTGCCGCAAGACTCAAAAAGCGGATGTGACGCAGCTCCGTATATCGAGTTTTCCGCCAATCAAGTCTCGGGAGATATGGGGTGCAATAGTTTTTCAGGTGAATACACCTTAAAGGGAAATAAGCTTACCTTCAAAAATACGGCTGCAACGCTTCGGATGTGTGCTCCGAAAACGATGGAAGTTGAAGCGAAGATGCAGCGGCTTCTCACTGAGACGCGTCGCGTACGCGGCACGAAAGATCAACTCTCTTTCCTTGATGCCAAAGGTAACGTCATCCTCACCCTCGTTCCTGAAACAATGGGCGCCTGTAAATGAGCTCCCCTTTTTAGTGCGCAGCTTCCCAATTGTCGGCTACGCCAATGCCCGTTAGAAGTGGCACTTCAAAACTCACGACATTGGCCATCAATTTGGGAAGCGCTTGTTTCACGAGATCGACTTCGCTTTCGGGCACTTCAAGCACAAGTTCATCGTGCACTTGTAAGACGATACGACTCTGAAGATTCTTTTCACTAAGCCACGCATCCACGGCAATCATTGCTTTCTTAATGACATCAGCCGCGGTCCCTTGAACGGGGGCGTTGATTGCCGCGCGCTCTGTTGCAGCGCGAAGAGCCGCGCTTGAACTCTTTAATTCGGGTAACCAAAGTTTGCGACCAAAAGCAGTCTTCACAAAACCATTTTTCTTCGCTTCTTCTCGGATGCGTTCCATGTAGTCGGCAACTCCGGGATAACGCGCAAAATATTCTTCCATATAGCGCTTAGCCGACGTTCTATCGATTCCCAAATTTTTGGCCAAACCAAAAGCACTCATCCCATAGATAAGTCCAAAGTTAATCACCTTGGCCATTCGGCGATCATTATCTGTCACGGCCTCTGGCGTTTTACCAAAGACTTCTGCTGCCGTTGCTCGGTGTACATCTTCGCCGCGATTAAACGAACGAATAAGCCCTTTATCTTGCGAAAGATGCGCCATGATGCGCAATTCAATTTGCGAATAGTCTGCAGAGATAATCTTGCACCCACTGCGGGCAATAAAAGCCTCTCTTACGCGACGCCCCTCTGGGGTTCTGACAGGAATGTTTTGTAAATTCGGATCAGAGCTTGCCAAGCGTCCCGTCACCGCTGTTGCTTGACCGAATGTTGTGTGAATGCGGTTATCACGCAAATCGACCATATGCGGCAATTTGTCTGTGTAGGTGCTCTTTAACTTAGCAAACTTACGGTAGTCAAGAATCGCTTTGGGTAGCGGATAATCAAGAGCGAGTTCGCTTAAGACTTCTTCAGCCGTCGATGGAGTTCCTGCTGCAGTTTTCTTTAAAACAGGAAGACCTAATTTCTCAAAAAGAATATGCGCGAGTTGTTTGGGGCTTGCCGGATTAAAAGGTTCTCCTGCGAGCTCTTGAATTTTCTTTTCCGTTTCAAAAATACGTCCCTCTAAATCGGCGCTTTGCCTATTGAGTTCTGCGCAATCGATAGAAACACCGAAACGCTCCATCTTAAAAAGGATCTCGCAAATCGGCCTCTCCATATCGCGATAAACGGAAAAGAGTTCACTATCTGCAGCAAGTTCTTCGGTTAAGACGCTCCCGAGCGCTTTTAAAGCGGCCGCACGACTTGCAACCCACGCAATTGCGCGCGAACCATCGACGCGATCTGTTTTACTGCGAGAGGCGCCTTTGCCTAAGAGGGCTTCTTCATCGGGGATATCGGTTGCCAGATGGTGTTTCACGACACTCACGAAGTCGTGCTTTAAGTGGGCTTCAAGCACATAGCTCATAAGCATTGTGTCATCTAACGTACCCGCTAGGTCAATCCCGATATTGGCAAAAACATGTTTAGCGTATTTTGCATCGTGCAAGATTTTTGTCGTGTTCTCTAAAAACCAAGACGATAACGTCGCCTTAAGCGTTTCAACGGAAAGCGTCTTTACCCCAAAAAGCGCTACGGGAATAACATAAATTTCAAGTGGCGTAAGAGCCAAGGCAATTGCCGCGGGCTTATCGAGCATCGGGGCAACAGTGTCTGTAAGAAGCGTCACTGCTACGGGCGACTCTCTTAGCTCATGCAACCGAGCTAAAAGACGCTCTGCTGCCTCTTTTGTATCGACAATTTCTATCCCGTCTTTGGCTACTTTCTTTAGACTAGCCTCCGAGCTGACGCAAGGCGCTTCTGGCGTTAAAGCAAACTCAGCAAAAAGGTCTCCTTGAATGGGCTCTGCAAGTTTTTTTCTTTTGCTTTGCCCATCCGCGTTTTTTTGAGCTTCCTCTTTTTTGGGGGGTGCGCTTTTACTTTTTCCCATGGCTTGGCGCATTTCCCAACGCTCGTAAAACGCTTGGAGTTTTTCCGTATCAGGCTCTTTTAAACGAAGTTCTTTGGGATCAATTCCCAAAGCAACATCGCTATTGATTGTCACAAGTTTACGAGAGAGTTCCAAAGAGCTAAGAGCGCCTCTTAGGTTTTCCCCAATCTTACCTGTAACAGAATCGGCTCCTGCAATGACGCCTTCTAAAGAGCCGAACTCTTCAATCCACTTGACGGCTGTTTTGGGCCCGCACTTAGGAACTCCAGGGACGTTATCGACCTTATCGCCCATAAGCGTTAAATAATCAATGATGCGTTCGGGATAAACACCGTACTTGGCGTGAACTCCCTCGCGATCTAATACTTCATGGGTCATCGTGTTGACGAGTTTCACGCTCTCGTTTACGGTCTGCGCGAGGTCCTTGTCGCCCGTGGCGATATAGGCCTCAATACCTTCGGCGGCTGCTTTTTTCGCGAGAGTTGCAAGCACGTCATCGGCCTCAACGCCTACGATTTCCAATAAAGGCCAACCCAACAGGCGCACAAGTTCATGAATGGGTTCTATTTGAACACGCAAATCCTCAGGCATCGGCGGGCGATTGGCCTTGTATTCTGGGTAAATAGCATGACGAAATGTTTTCCCGTGCGCATCAAACACACAAGCGACATAATCAGGATTGGCTTTGCGGTAGACGTTTTGAAGCATCGCCCGAAAACCTTTTAAAGCCCCTGTCGGCTCTCCCTTACTTGTAGTTAAAGGGGGCAGTGCGTGATAGGCCCGAAATAGATAATTAGAGCCATCGATAAGAAGGATTTTTGTCATGAAATTACGCCCAAGGAAATTCTTTTCGACACTTTAGCATTGAGGGCAAACGATGAGGGGCTTTTCCCATTTTGAAGGCAAATTCCCGAAACGCGCTCAACATCTGGGAAAGAGAAGATTCTGAGAACGTGACAAACGACGGACTCTCCCCGCTCTTACTTGTCGTTACCTTTTGAAAGACCAATAAATTCCGAACTCTTTTGTCTTACTCTAGCCGAGAGCACTGCGGAATCGGCATAATATCTCTTATCAATAGCGAGCATTTGTGAAGGATTCATCATTATGTTTAAAAAGACCGTTTTCAGCACCGTTTTATCGCTAGCAGCGTTTTCTGTAGCCCTAACTTTGAGTGCACCAAGTTTTTCTGCCGCACAAGAGGATGCGACACGGCTAGAGCCGACCGAAGCCGATATGGCAAAAGCTCGTGCTGAACGTGCGAAAAAACCTGCGACCACCGATGAAGTCTACGTTTCCGAGCGTGGCACCGTGATTCGCAAAAACGTCGATCAGAATAACCACATGCGTAGTGTCACAGTGACACCGACAGAAACTGGAATCCCCTACACGATGGACAATCAATCGAATCGTCCGATTGAAAACGGCGCCGGGGCCAATACCCGTTCGACGCTTGGCACTCCCAAATTTATTGAGTTCAAGTGGTAAGCCATGGCTGTCTTTACAACGATTAACGAAAAAGAAGCCGCTAAGCTTCTTGACGAATTCTCTATTGGTTCGTTTGTTGCCCTAAAACCGATTTCCGCAGGAATCGAAAACACGAACTATTACTTGGATACAAGTGATGGCTCTTGGGTCTTAACGATTTTCGAGCGCTTAAAGCCCGAGGAAATCCCGTTTTATTTGGAACTCTGTGAGCATCTCGCGAAAAAGGGATGCCGCGTCGCGCGCCCTCAAAAAACGAAAAGCGGTTCGCTTTTTACCTACGTTAAAGGAAAGCCCGTTTCGATTGCCAATCGCTTAGTCGGCGACGAAATCCTGACGGTTGGAGTCGCTGAAGCGCGCTCAATGGGCGAACTTTTAGGTCATATGCACCAGGCAGCTGCCGATTTCCCGATGTTTCAGAAAAACTTGCGAGGCCTAGATTGGTGGATTGAAACAACGCCGAAGGTGCTGCCATTCTTAAAAAGTGAAGAGCAAGAGCTCCTTAAAAACGAACTGGCACACCAAGTTGCACTTTCTAAAACCGATGCCTTTAAAGCGCTTGATGTCGCCGCCTGCCACTGCGATTTATTTCGCAATAATGCCTTAGCTTCTAATGCAGGCAAAGACAACGCCACCGTTTCTGGTGTCTTTGATTTTTATTTTGCCGGATGCTCACCGACGCTTTTTGACTTGGCAGTAACGCTAAATGACTGGTGTATCAATCCAAAGACAGGGAAGCTTATCCCCGAGCTCGAAAAGGCCTTCTTGGATGCCTATAACAAGGTCAATCCCTTAGGAGCAAATGAAAAAGCACTCTGGCGCGACGTGCTTCGTGGAGCGGCGTTACGCTTTTGGCTTAGCCGGCTTTTTGACTTTTATTTACCGCGCAAAGCCTCGTTACTGAAACCACACGACCCCACGCACTTTGAACGCGTCTTAAAAGACCGCCTAAGTTGCGAACTTTATTGGCCTAACTCCTAAATCAGACTATGACAGACACTCAACACTCAAAACACTTAGGAGCAGGCGCTGGCTGGAATTGGTTTGCTTTAGCCGTTCAAGCCGTAAGACTCAATGCCTCTCGACTTTTCTTGATTGTTCTTTTTTACTCGGTTGTCGTCGGCATCTTGATGGTGCTACCCCTTGTTGGCTCCCTTCTTGCCGCTCTCTTTATGCCCTTTGGCTCGGTGTTACTTGGCCACGGCGTGCGTGACGTTTTAAATCACAAAGTCCCTGGGCTCTCATTGATGTCAGAAGCTTGGCACAACCCACGAGTTCGCTACAACCTCTTTGCCTCAGGCCTTTTTTACGCCTTTTTACTCATTACCGTCCAAGCTGTCTACGGCATTCTTTCGCAACCGTATGTGGCAACTTGGCAAGTCAATGCAGACAACCGCCTCGTTTGGGATTCGGTCTTCGCTAACTTTCCATGGATGCCTTTAATTGTCGCAGGAGCAATTTATATTCCAGGGCTGATGGCCACATGGTTCTCACCGCTACTTTGCGCCGATAAAAACATGACTTGGGGAAAGTCGCTTTTTTATTCTTTCTTCGGTTGCCTCAGAAATATTCTCCCCATTCTTGTTTTAGGACTTGTGCTGGCAGTAAGCATCGTGACAGCCTTTTACTTGGCTGGCGAAGCAATCGCTCTTCTGGGACTTGCTTCATATAATATGTACATCTATGTCCCGTTAAGCTGTATCGTATTAACTGTCCTATACTCGACATATTGGCCGATGTACAACGATTTATTTGGTTCAACACAAAGCGATGCAACATAGCATCGACGCAGGAGGGCCTCATTATGGAAAAGACTCAACGACTTCTACCGCATCCGATTCCGATGGTCACGCCGCTAACGGAGGCGCTCGCTAAGCGTCGCTCACGCCGTGATTTTGCCGAGAAACCAATAGACGATGCGGCGCTCTCAACGTTGCTTTGGGCCTGCGCTGGAATAACCGACGAAGCAGGAAAACGCACCGTTCCTTCAGCGATGGACTGCCGAGAAATCGTCGTGTTCGTTTTTGATGCCAAAGGCGTGTGGTTTTACGATGCAGAAAAGAATTCTTTGGTTCTTGTTGACGAAGGCGACGTGCGTGCCTCAACCACGCTCGGACAAGACTTCGTCGAAAAAGCCCCTGTGACATTGGTTTTCGCGAACGACGAAACACATTGCGAACGCATTGTGGGATCGCGCAAAGAAAAATGCCTTGCCGTTGACGCTGGTTGCATGGTCGAAGCCGGGCAACTCACCTGCGCAGCCCTTGGGCTTGCAAGCGTCGCTCGTGCAAGTTTTGATGGAAGTTTTGTCGCTCCCCTTTTGGGTGATGCAAAACGCTTTACGCCTGTGATGGCTCTGACGGTTGGGTATCCTGCTTAAGAGCTTGAGTTATGAGTGCTTTTCGTAAAAAGGCTGAGGCTGATACGGAAACCTTGAGAAAACTCCCTGCCCCACACGCACTTCAAATGGGGCTCGGGGAGTGTTTTCGCTCCCGTAAGTCACATTATGAATTTTC
The DNA here is from genome assembly GCA_963590825.1 of Bacteroides caccae. GTDB lineage: Bacteria > Pseudomonadota > Gammaproteobacteria > Burkholderiales > Burkholderiaceae_F > Duodenibacillus. Next base: position 6,634 of record CAVAQL010000023.1, read on the forward strand.
CGATCAGCCCATTAACGACGCGGACCTATCGACAATTCTTTGGGCAGCCGACGGATTAACGACCAAAAAAGAAGGACTTCGCACGACGCCTTCGATTTTAGAAAAGCACTGCGTCAGTCTCTATATCGTTAAATCAAACGGCGTTTGGCTTTGGGATAGCACGCGGCGCGCTTTGATCTTTCTGATCGATCGCGACTGCAGGGAAGAGGTCTGTCTTTCTCAGCCCCTGATTGCGAGTGCTCCTGTCCACATTATTTACGTTGCCAACCCTATTGAGACACATCGTTCGGCCGTGGACTACTTAAAGAAGCTTTTTGAAATTCGTAAAAAAGACGAGGACACAACGCTTCGCGACTTTTTTAAGCACTATGGGCCCGCTATCGAAGTTGGTACCAAGGTCGAGGCAGTCTACCTAGCCTGCGCCGAACTCTCGATACACTGTTTGGCACGAATGAGCTTTGATCCAAAGTGTGTACGTAAAGCATTACGGCTTACCGCGGGACAACGCCCGCTTTGTGCACAGACCTTAGGCTACAGACCAAAATCAATTTTTGATCTCGCCTATTAGGGAAAGAGAATTACTTTTTTTGCTCGATATAGTGCGCAAACCAATGCATGGCGCTGATGGTTTTGGCGTCTGTGATTTCGCCCGTGTAGGTCATTTGAAGAACCTCTTTCCAAGGTCTCTTTTCAATACGCAAAAATTCATTGTCATCGAGGTGACAATGGGTTTTCGTTAGTCCTTGTGCAAGATAAACGTCAATATGCTCATCGCTATAGCCTATGGCGTTATGCATCGTGCCGAGCTTAACCCACTCTGAGGCCCTAACACCGACCTCTTCTTCGAGCTCACGCTTCGCGCATGCAAGCGAGGGTTCATTGGGGTCAATTTTTCCAGCGGGAAGTTCCCAAAACGCACGCGATAGCGGCGTTCTCCATTGACGTTCAAGAAAGATGGTTCCATCCGTGTCTAGGGCAATCATCGCGCACGCCCCTGGGTGGCGGATGATATCGCGCTTTGATTTCTCGCCATTAGGTAACTTCACAGTTAAACGATGAAGCTTTAAAAAGGAATCTTTACCGCTTAGCTCAACATCGTCAAGAATGGTTTCTTTTAAGGCCTCATCCCCGAGAACGGGAGAGTCATTACTATTTTTCTTTTCCGTACTAGACATCTTTGTAGTTTTGGCGCGGTTTGCCCCGCGTCATATCGTTTTTCATGATGCGCTCTTGCGTGCGTTTCCAATCTTTCTTACTTAAGTCGGCACGCTTTTCAAAGCTCTTCTTACCACGAGCGAGCGCTAAGGAAAGTTTGACGCGGTTATTTTTAAAATGAATATCCAAAGGGACTAATGCGTAGCCCGAGCGTTCAACTTTGCCAATTAACCGAACGATCTCACGCTTATGCATCAAAAGCTTACGGGTTCTTGAGAGTTCTGGCTTTTCGTGTGTGCTGATTTGATCGGCTGGCGTCATATGCGCATTGCAAAGAAAGAGCTCCCCTTCTCGCACGTAAACGTGCGCCAAATTAATCGTCGCACGCCCTGCACGCACACTTTTTACTTCCCAGCCGCGCAGCACGAGACCGGCTTCAAAGCGTTCCTCGATAAAGTAATCGAACGTTGCGCGTCTATTTTTAATGGGACCAGCCATAGCTTCTTTATAATCAGGCAAAATTTTTTGGGACGACTATTTTAGCCAAAAGCTGCAATGAAGATTTCGATTTCACAAATTGACCCCAACACGGCAAAAGCAATCGTGCGTGAATTCACAGTTGCTGATAACGCTACAGTCAAGGCTGCACTTGATGCTGCTGAGATTGACTCCAAAGAAGATAGCGTGGGGCTTTGGTGTAAGAAGGTTTCTTTCGATACCACCCTAGTCGAAGGCGATCGAATCGATGTGGGGTGCGCTTTGCGTGTTGATCGGCAAAAGGCAAGAAAACTGCGGGCCGAAACCAGTCAAAAAGTACCAACAAAAACGCTTGCACGTCACGGCGGTTTTCACCAACTTCAAAAGCCGTAAGGAAAAACTTAGTCGTGCCCATAAAAAAGGCACATCTTTGAAATCAAGGGCTTACGACCGCTTTAATTGGGAAAGCGAGACCTTCTTCACAGAATCTGTGGAAAACTTCCCCGCAACAGCATTGACAAAATGAAGCAAAATTCACAGGAAAATTGCCACATCCTTAGGGGCATACACGGTATAATGCGGCGCTAACCGCCAAATGGGGTTAGCAAAGACCCTGATTTCGGCATTGAATTTCAAAGAATATTTCAATCTTACTCGAAGGGGTCTTATATGCGTCTACTCAAAACTGCTCTTACCTTCGACGACGTCTTGCTCGTCCCTGCTCACTCCACTGTCCTTCCACGCGAAGTCGAATTAAAGTCCAAACTCACACGTGAAATCACATTAAATCTCCCGATGCTCTCTGCGGCAATGGACACCGTGACCGAATCCACACTTGCCATTGCGATGGCGCAAGAAGGTGGCATCGGCATCATTCACAAGAATATGAGCCCTGATGCACAGGCCCACGAAGTTGCACGCGTTAAGCGCCACGAAGCAGGCATCGTTGGCGACCCGATTACGGTTGCTCCCGATATGTTAATCGGCGATGTGATTGCCATGTGCACCGAACACAAGATTAGTGGCGTTCCCGTTGTCGATGGCCAAAAGGTCCTGGGCATCGTCACAAACCGCGACCTTCGTTTTGAAACCCGCATGCAAGCTCAAGTGCGAGAGGTCATGACTCCCAAAGAGAGACTTGTCACAGTACAAGAAGGCAGCAGCCTCGATGAAGCCAAGCGCCTCATGCACGAAAACCGCTTAGAACGCGTTTTAGTTATTGACAAGGACTTTAACCTGAAAGGCCTCATTACTGTTAAAGACATTGTCAAAGCAACCGAACATCCCAATGCTGCCAAAGACAAGGACGGCAAACTTCTAGCAGGCGCCTCCATTGGCGTGGCTGCTGGTACCGAAGAACGTCTTGAAAAGCTCGTTGAAGCAGGAGTAGACGTCGTTGTCGTCGACACCGCACACGGCCACTCCGAAGGCGTCTTATCGAAGATTCGTTGGATTAAACAACACTATCCAAACTTGCAAGTCATCGGTGGCAATATCGCCACGGGAGCTGCCGCGAAGGCGCTTGCCGATTGTGGCGTCGATGCAGTGAAAGTTGGTATTGGCCCAGGCTCCATTTGCACCACACGTATTGTTGCTGGTGTCGGTGTTCCTCAGATCACAGCCATCAGCGATGTTGCTGAAGCCCTAGAAGGAACGGGTATCCCTTTGATTGCTGACGGCGGCATTCGCTTCTCTGGCGACGTTGCCAAGGCTATCGCTGCAGGCGCAAGTACCGTGATGATGGGCGGCATGCTCGCGGGCACCGAAGAAGCTCCTGGCGAAATCATTCTCTACCAAGGACGCTCTTATAAGTCTTACCGTGGTATGGGTTCTTTGGGCGCGATGTTCAAGGGATCCGCTGACCGTTACTTCCAGGATAACAACTCGGGTAACATCAATAAGCTCGTTCCCGAAGGAATTGAAGGCATGGTCGCTTATAAGGGATCGGTCCTTACGATTCTTTATCAGATGGCTGGCGGCTTACGTAGCTCGATGGGCTACTGCGGATGCCGTACCATTGATGAAATGCGCACCAAGGCAGAATTCGTTCAGATCACCGCTGCTGGCTGGCGTGAAAGCCACGTGCACGACGTGAAGATTACGAAGGAAGCTCCGAACTATCGCCAAGAACAATAATTCGGTTCCTAAGTACTTTTTGGCGGCGTAGACGTTCAAAACCTACGCCGCTTTTCTTTACTCAACGTCAACCGCGTCACCAATGGCGTAAAAGTGACCACCTGCGACATAGTGCAGTGTTCTCAAATCCTTAGGAGCCTTTTCAAAAAGGTAGTGACCGTCACGGAACACTCGGCTATCGGCCCAAGCAGCAACGCATTCGCCAATGAATAAATCATAGGTCTTTTCGTTATGTGCTTCAGGAATGATGCGGAAAATCATCCAAGCCGCGCATCCTTTAAGTAGCGGGATATCAAATCCTTCTTGATAGAAGAATTCAGCCGAAGTTTTCTCGAGCTTTTTCGCGTCATCGGTCTTGCTCACGCTCCCGAGTTCAATCACGGTTTTCGCAATCGACACCGTCGGTAACTGCAAAGCAAAGTAGCCGCTTTTTTCCATAAGCTTTCGTGTGTAATGGCTCTTATCGATCACAGCAACAACTTTCGCAGGCACCAAATCGAGCGCCGTAGTCCAAGCCGCTGCCATAGCATCGATGTCTTTTTCAAAACTTGCCGTGACCACCGTTGTGGCACCAATATTCAAAAGTCGATACACCTTTTCGGGATTGACAGGAATAATTGCATCGAAGTCTTTCATTTCTTTCCCTTTCTAAAAACGTATTTTTTTGCAGAAAAATCACTCAAGATCCTTTCTCAGCGAGGTTTTACGCCTTCCAAATAGGACGAAGAAAAGCCAAAGGGTACAATGGGATTTTTCCGCTAGACCTTAGCTTTTATCCTAAACGAAAAGTTACTCCCATGTTTGAAAATCCAATTGCTGTCACCTTTTGCGGGTATCTCTTTTTGATGATTACCTTGGGATTTTGCGCGTATTTCTACACGCGTAACTTCAATGACTACATCTTAGGCGGCCGCCGCGTGGGTGGCATTGTTACTGCGCTCTCGGTGGGTGCGAGCGACATGAGCGGCTGGCTTTTAATGGGAGTGCCAGGAGCCGCGTACGCTGCAGGTCTTTGCGAGAGTTGGATTGCCATTGGTTTGACGCTGGGTACCTACTTTAACTGGCGCTTAGTTTCGGCCCGCTTGCGCCTTTATACAGAACTTGAACACAACTCGCTGACACTGCCTGACTTCTTTACGCACCGCTTTAACGATACATCGCGCTCTTTGCGCGTGATGTCTGCCTTTATCATCCTCATCTTCTTTACGATTTACTGCTCAAGTGGCGTTGTCGCGGGTGCTCGCCTATTTGAAAGCACCTTTGATATGCCCTATTCAACAGCGATTTGGCTCGGGGCAGCGGCAACAATTGTCTACGTCTTTATCGGCGGATTCTTAGCTGTGAGTTGGACAGATGCCATTCAGGCCTCACTCATGTGTGTTGCTCTTGTTGTCACACCTCTTGTCGTGATGAATGACCTAGGAGGCTTTAGTGCCACTGTCGATCGCGTCGTCGCCATTGACCCCAATATGGTTAACCTGATGAAGGGGCAAACTTTTGTTGGGATTGCAAGCTTACTCGGATGGGGGCTAGGCTACTTCGGTCAACCGCACATCCTTGTGCGCTTTATGGCCGCTGAGTCGATTCGCGTGCTTCCCAATGCACGGCGCATTTCAATTATGTGGATGATTTTCTGCTTATCGGGAGCAGTCTCCGCAGGATTTTTTGGCGCTGCCTACTTCGCTGAACACGTCGATCAAGTCGCGCAGGTTGCAGAAAACAACGAACGTATCTTTATTATCTTGGCGCAACTACTCTTTAATCCCTGGATTGCAGGCATTTTGATGTCAGCGATTCTTGCGGCAATTATGTCCACGCTGTCATGCCAACTTTTGGTTTGCTCATCGACGTTAACAGAAGACTTTTATCGTGCCTTTATTCGTCCGAAAGCTTCTCAATTTGAATTAATGTGCTTTGGGCGTGGCATGGTGCTCTTGATTGCCTTAATTGCAATTTTGATGGCCCTTGACCCCAATAGCTTAGTCTTTGGGCTCGTCAGTTACGCTTGGGCAGGATTTGGCGCCGCCTTTGGTCCTGTGATTCTTATTGGTCTTTGGTGGCGTCGTATGAACCGTAAGGGCGCTTTAGCGGGGATGGTCACGGGAGCTGCAACCGTGCTTATCTGGCATCAATTTGCTTGGCTTGGTCTTTACGAAATTATTCCAGGCTTTCTCTTCGCAAGTATCGCAATCTTCGTGGTGAGTTTAATGACAGAAGAGCCCACAGAAGAAATGAAGAAAAACTTTGATACGGTCGCAACTGCGGTTCACGACCTGTAAAGAGAACTTTCGCCTTACCTGAAAACGGGGCCTCGTGGCCCCGTTTCTATTGCGTCTTTAAGAGCTTATCGCGCTAATTTCGGCAAAACGGGTTTTGTAACCCCCTTTAATCCGACAAGAGCCAAGATGGTAAGAATTGTGAGCTGTGGGCCCAAATAGGCCTTTTCGCAGTTCCAATATTCTTTAACCGAGTGGTTGTAATCTTCCGTACCGCCTGCGCCCTGCGTTGTCGCAGGAATACCGCGCGAGAGCGGAACGTTCTGATCGGTTGCACCAAAGTTATAGTTCTTTAACTCGATACCGAGCTCTTGCATTGCTGCGTAGGAGGCCTGAATCACAGGGCTATCATCGGGATTGACTCCGGCGGGACGATCGCCAATTTGTTCAATCTTCGCGGAAATCTTTCCTGCGTCACTTAAATGCCAGTATTCGTTTTCTTCCTTCACGGATTCTTCAACGAGCGGCAAGATGCTTGCGACAAACGCCTCAAGCGACTTTTGTTCATAGCTACGGATATCGAGTTCGATTTCGGCTTGTGCCGCAATCGAGTTCACTGTTGTGCCACCCTTAATGACGCCGACGTTAAATGTGCAGACGGGATCTTTCGGGTAATCAATCGTATCGATCTTATGCACCAAGCGGCAGATACCATGAACGGCAGAACCGTTGATGCCGAATTTCTTCATGCTGTGTCCGCCGGGGCCCTCGAACGTGATGCGATAGCGCTTGCAACCAACACCACCCTTTGTCAAACGATGAACTGAGGCAAAATCAACCACAATCATGCCGTCGTAATCGTTTGGAGCGTTCCAAAGCGCTTTGCTACCGCGAAGGTCGCCATTACCTTCTTCGCCCAGGGTTCCGACAAAGACGATGTCGCCTTCTGTTTCAATCTTTTGATCATTTAGGGCACGAGCGACCTGCAAAAGTGAAGAAAGTCCAGTGGCATCATCGGAAATGCCCGGGGCGTAGTAAGTGTTTCCTTCTTTGCGAACCTTAATGGGAGTGCCTTCTGCGAAGACCGTATCGATATGAGCACCAAGAACGAGCACGGGGCCATTTCCTGTTCCCTTGCGGCGGGCAATAACGTTACCGAGCTCGTCTTGCGTCACATCCTTAAGACCATTGATACGAAGCATCTGAGCAAAGGCCTTGGCGCGTAACTCTTCTTTAAAAGGAGGCGCAGGGATTTCGACAAGCTCAATTTGTTCGGCAATACGTTTTTCTTGTTCTTCTTCGGCCTGCTTTAACGCGGCCTCGACTTGAGGATTGGCTACCAAGGCCTTCATGGCCTTTTTGCATTCAGGGCTACAGATTGGGCTAGATGTCTCTGCCATTATTGTCTCCTTAGAGGAATGAATGGAGTAAGTCGTTTTCGACAACTTCATTGCTAACGATGAATGATGCATCCTAACTGAAACTACCTAGAAAAGGCAATGCGAAAAAACGCTAATGGCCCCGAAGGGCCATCAGTTAAAACGACACGAAAGTCACACCTTTACCGTTTCGCGTCCTTCTTTACGGGCTTCTTGCTACTTTTGGCCGCAAGTTTTTTAACGAGCTTTTTCACTGACTTTTTAGGGAGAGCTTTCTTAGCCGCGCGCTCTTTAGCCGAAACCTTCACGGGCTTTTTCTCCGTTTTCTTTAAAAGTTTCTTATCAAGAGGCTTCTTCTGAGTCTTCTTAGCAATAGGTTTCTTGCTAGAGACTTTCTTTGCAACTGTCTTTTTCAAAGCTGCCGCTGCCTTTCTTGGGAGAACCTCGGCTTTCGAGATCGCCTTCTTTGGCTCACTCTTGGCTTTTGAGATTGCTTTTTTTGGCTCGCTCTTGGCACTCTTTACTGTCTTTGTCTTCTTGACTGTAACTTTCGTTTTAGAGGGCGCTGCCTTCTTTGGCATTGCCTTTTGCTTTTTAGCCGAAACTTTCTTTTCGGTTACAACTTTTTCCTCCACAACGCGCTTAGAGGCCTTTTTTGTTGCCTCTTTCTTGGGAGCGGCTTTTACTGAAGGCTTCGTAACGGGTTCTTTTGCTTTGGCCTCTTCTTTCTTTTTCTTGGGCGCCTTTTCTTTTTCAACAAGAGGCGCTTTAACTGCTGCTTTCTTTTCTCTCTTCCCTTGCAGTTGTTTGATTTGCTCGGCTTGTTCCTTGACAAGGGCCTGCAATTTTTCAAAAGATTCGGCACTTAAGGGGAG
>CAVAQL010000024.1:0-14600 GCA_963590825.1 Bacteroides caccae
GTGTGGTTCTACGTTACGAGGCGGAAAATTTTAATACGGAAAAACCGAGAAAAACGGGCCAAAAAATCCGACTTTTGGACGACTTGGAGGTTTGCCTATTCTTCATCTTCGGTACTGACGGGGCGCTTGGGATCCTTAATCCACTCTGAGAAGCTTCCGATATAAACGCCTGCGCTACGAATTCCGGCGTGCCGTGTGGCAACAAGGTTTAAACAGGCGGCAACGCCAGAGCCACACGTGTGAACAATGCGTTCGGGATGATTTTCCGAAAGGCGCAGAAAAGTTTCTTTGAGTTTTTTAGGGCAATGAAGGCGCCCATCCGAGGCGATAGTAAGGCGCGCTGGGTAAGAGATCGATCCAGGGATGTGGCCGCCACGAGGGTCGGGACCAGGATTTTTTCCAAGGTAAACGGCCTCAGCTCGTGCATCGACGAGAAGGTAGGCGTTTGTTTTGAGGTTCTCTTCAATTTCAGAGACCGTGAAAACTCTCTCGAGACTCGCTTTCGGCGTGATATTGCCTGCGGGGCGCCTCTTCGCTTGTCCTTTTTCTAGATTAAGCCCTGCCTTAATCCAGGCCTCAATGCCGCCATTTAATAGGTAAACGCTAGCAATTCCAATCGTACGCAAAGTAAACCACACTCGCGGGGCAAGAGGCATATTTTCGTTGTCATAAAGAAGGACTGCGCTCGTGGTATTGAGGCCAAACTCCTGAAGGCGTTTAGCCAATGTCTCGGGATTTGCTAGCGGCGTTCTCCCGCTTGTTTGGCTACGTGTTCCGACGATATCGTGCGCCATATCGATGTGTTGGGCAGCAGGGATGTGCGATTCTCCAAAAAGCATTTCTCCAATACCTGAATCGGTTAAAGACCCGCGACAATCAAGAAGGACGGTGTCTTCTTTTTGAGAAAAGTCGAGGAATTCTTTTACGTCGAGAATCGGGTCAAATCGCAGAGCGCTCATGGGTAGTCTCTATAAAGGCGAATAAGTTTTTTTTACCAAAAAGAAAGCCTTCAAAGCAAAGCACTTCGAAGGCTTCACGTTAAAAGTAGCTTCTTAGCTTACTTAAAAAACGGAATAATACCTGCAACAAAAATCGTGAGAATAATGAGCGGCAGGATGTATGTGCAGTAAAGACGAAGGCCTTTGCGGAAAATAATGCCGTGCCCAGTATTGGCTTCAGCAATAAAATTTTCCCATCCCCAGCCTTTCTTTAATGTACAAAAGAGCACAAAGATAAGGCTACCTAGTGGCAGCAAGCAATTGCTGACGATGAAATCTTCTAAATCCATAATGCCTGAACTGCCGCCCATCGGATGAATGTTCGAGAGAACATTAAAGCCCAAGGCGCAGGGTGCTGAAAGTAAAAGCATCGCTAAGCAGCAAACCCACGCGGCGGGTTGACGAGCCCATCCTGTTAAATCTCTGACGCAAGCCACGATGTTTTCGCAGACAGCGAGCACCGTTGAGAAGCAGGCAAAGAACATAAAGACAAAGAAGAGCGCGCCCCAGAAGCGACCGGCTGGCATGTGATTGAAAATATTCGGTAGTGTCACAAAAATAAGGCTCGGTCCTGCATCGGGATTCACACCATAGGTAAAGCACGCTGGAAAGATAATGAGGCCTGCTGTGAACGCGACAAACGTATCCAAAATAATCACACGAACAGATTCACCGCCTAGGGTGTGATTTTTTCCAATGTAGCTACCAAAAATTGCCATAGCGCCGATGCCCAAACTCAAAGAGAAGAACGCCTGGTTCATAGCGGCAACAACGGTGTCCCAACTGAGTTTATTAAAGTCTGGGAGCAGATAAAAGGATAGGCCCTCTTTGACGCCATCCATCGTCAGGCTATTGCAAGCGATAACGACCATTAAGACCATGAGAGCCATCATCATCCATTTTGTGACACGCTCAAGCCCCCCTCTTAAGCTAAAAGAGAGAATCGTGAAGGCCGCAAGAACAACGAGGAAGGTGTCAATGATTTGAACGCTCGCGTTTCCTAAGAGGGCACCAAAGCCTGCGCCAATTTCAGCCGGACTCTTTCCAACAAAGTCCCCTGTGATGCAATAAAAGAAATACTGAAGCATCCAGCCAGTGACGGTCATATAAAACATCATCAGAACGACGTTACCAGTTAAGGCGGCGATGCCATGCCAATGCCAGCTTGTTCCCTTGGGTTCAAGGACCTGATACATGTGAACGGGACTTCGCTGGCTTGCGCGACCGAGCGCAAATTCCATCGTCATCACCGGCCAGCCGAGGATGACAAGAAAGACCAAATACACAAGCACGAAGGCGCCACCCCCGAATTGACCAGTGAGCCAGGGGAATTTCCAAACATTACCGCATCCGATTGCGCAACCTGCGCTCAGGAGGATGAAGCCTAAGCGGCTTCCAAGACGTTCTCTATCCATTTTCTAACCTTGATCATTTGTAGGTACGACCCGCCGAAATTGTTCTTAAATTCAGCGCCCGTTTTCTTCTGACGACTCCGTGTTTTGTCGATTTGTGCACGAAGTGTCGTCATTATGAGCCTGCACCCTTGATAGGGCAATTGAGACTAAGTAAAAGGACTTAGGCGCTTCATTAGTGAATTTGACAATAATCAAAGAGACTTACGCCTTGCGCCGATGCGCAAAATTTTCGCAAAGAAGACAATCTCCGATGACACTGCGTTTGACTGCGCAGTGGATTTTTTTGAAATTTAATTTTTAATGGAGATTCCCTTTTATGAAACTCGATCGATGCAATGCCCTGGTCGAGCGCGACAAACGTTACGTCGCACAATGCCAGCATCTTTCCTACTACCCACTTGCGATTGCCAAGGTTGAAGGTAGCGTCATTACGGATTTGGACGGCAACAAATTCATCGATTTTTTGTCTAGTGCCTCGTCATTGAACATCGGGAGCTCCAACCCAATTATTACCAAGGCGATTAAGGAACAACTTGAGCGCTTTACGCAATACACAGCCGCCTACACGTATAACGAACAGACAACTTCGTATGCCGAGCGCCTTGCCTCGGTGTATCCAGGTGGCGTCAAGGTCAAAGTTGCTTTTGGTAACTGCGGCAGTGACGCCAATGATGCCGCTGTGAAATTTGCCCGCGCCTTCACAGGTCGCTCGAAGATCATTGTTTTCATCAATGGCTATCACGGTAACACCTATGGCTCTTGCTCGATGACAACGTGCTCGACCCGTATGCATGCGAAGATGGGGCCGTTTTTGCCCGAGGTTTATCCCTTCCCCTTCTATGGCACCGATAAGAGCGATGAAGAAGTCGAGCGCGATTGCTTAAAGGCAATGGAAACCGCGTTTGCCGCGTATTTGCCACCTGAAGAGGTTGCTGCTGTCATTATCGAACCCGTTCAAGGCGACGGTGGCATTCTCCCTGCGCACCCGATTTTCATGAAAAAGCTTCATGCGTTGTGCAAGAAGTATGGCATTCTCTTTATTTCCGAAGAAGTGCAGCAGGGCTTTTATCGCACAGGTAAGTTCTTCGCTATCGAACACTATGGCATCGTTCCCGATGGCATCATCATGGGTAAGTCTGTTGGCGCCACATTAAGTCTCGGTGCCTTTATGGCTCGCGATGAGATTATGGATTGCTTACCCGCTCCTGCTCACTTGTTTACGCTTGGCGGCAACTCCATTGCGTGTGCCGCGGGTATTGCTCAGTTTGATTATTTCCGCAGTGACGAATTCCAAAAACACCTACAAAGCAACATCGCGTTGCTCGAGAAACTCGGGGCTGATTTAAAGGCCAAGCACCCGAAACTCGTTGCCTTCTCGCGCAACCTAGGTTTTTCGATGGGTATCGGCGTTCAAAAGGAGGATGGAACACCCGACGCAGACGGAGTCTTCAAGGTTCTTTTCCGTGCTTACGAAAAGGGCCTCGTTGTGATTTCGCTTGCCGGGTGGATCTTGCGCATCCAGCCGCCACTTACGATTTCTCCAGAGCTTCTCACCAAGGGCTTTGCGATTATCGATGAGGCGATGACCGAGTACGAAGAAGGAAAGATTTCCGACGATGTGCTCAAGTTCCGCGCTGGCTGGTAAGCCACGTTAGTAAAAAACACGTGAACCCGATATAGAAAGGATTTTTTGAAAATGAAACACTTTGTGAAGCTTCTTATCCCTGGACTCGTTTTTCAGTCCATCTTAATTGGTGGCGGCTACGGGACGGGAGCTGAAATTGCGCAGTTCTTTGGCGTCAGTGGCATGACAGGCGGCTTAATGGGTGCCTTTGTCACGTTTATCTGCTGGAGCCTCGTTTGCGCTGCTACGTTTGAATTCTGCCGCGTGATGCGCACATTCGATTACGGCTCGATGATGAAACACATCTTGGGGCCGGGCGCTTTCCTTTATGACATCTGCTACTGGATTATGTTCCTTATCGTGATGGGTGTTGTCAATGCGAGCGCTGGTGCCATTATCGAAAAGCTCGGCTTTAACCAGTGGGTTGGCGTTGGCCTTCTCTCCTGCGGTGTTCTCTTTCTTGTCTTTAAGGGAACCGAGATGGTCGAAAAGGCTCTTTCGATTTGGTCTTATGTGCTTTGTGCCGTCTACCTTGTGTTCATGGTCGTTGTCTTTATGAAGTTCGGTTCGAATATCGCCGCTGAAATCGCCAAGCACGAAGTTCACGAAGCATGGTTCTCAAGAGGTCTGCAATACAGTTTCTATAACCTTGTTTGCGTGCCGCTTGTCCTTTACACCGTGCGTGACTTTACCTGCCGCAGTGAATCCATCATCGCTGGTGTGCTCGCAGGATTCTTGGGAATCTTCCCGGGAACAATGCTCCTCTTAACGATGGGTTGCGATTTCTCGAATGTTGTGAATTCCACAGTGCCAGTTCTTGTCGTCTTCGATCGCATCAATATGCCGTGGCTTTTCTGGATCTTTGAACTCGTGCTCTTTGTGACACTGATGGAAACCGCAACGGGCTTTGTGAAGGCCGTGTTTGACCGCGTGCAAGTGGCTTTCCGCAAGACCGGTCACGTCGAACCCAAGTGGTTTGAACCTGTGACAATCATCGTTCCCGTGCTCTTAGGCGTTGCAGTCTCTGCCTTCGGTCTTCTTGGACTTATTGTTAAAGGGTACGGCACAGCGTGCTGGGGATTCCTTTGCCTCTTCGCTCTCCCGATGCTCACTGTCGGTGTTTATAAGATTGCGAAGAACTCCAAATAACGTATCCCTCGTTATTTAGAAAAGTAGGGCGCTACCGAGATGGTTTTAAGAGGTAGCGCTCTTTTTTTTGCCTTAATTGAAGGGGGGCTCAACGCAGAGCACATGACTTCGCTCTTGGGAAAAGGCAAAAATCCGAATCGCCGTGATTTTCTTAAGCTTGGAGAGCTCTTTGATCTCGCTTGGCACGTTGTCGATTCGGCAATCGATGACGTTTTAGAAGCGGTTTCTGACTATCCAAACATGGCGCGTGACTTTGGTGTGAAGGTTCCTAAAAGCGTTCGCTTTGAACTTTGAGTGCTCGGATTTGTTTCTTATCAAAACGAAAGTCTTCTGCAGGCGATTTCCTCAGGTTAGAATACGCAAAACCTAAAGCGGTTTTTCTTTGAGCCGCTTTTTTGTTGCCTAATTTGTTTCACGCATCACTGTTTTTGTTTGGTCGCCTGCGCCAAGAAAGGGAGGAGTCCTGTGTCTAAAGTTGGCTTTGATAACACAAAATACATCGAAACCCAATCGGCGCATATTAAAGAGCGTATTGCGAAATTTGGCGGAAAGCTCTACTTGGAATTTGGCGGCAAGCTCTTTGACGATTTCCACGCTTCTCGCGTCTTGCCTGGGTTTGAACCCGATAGCAAGATTCGTATGCTTTCTCAATTAAAAAGTGATGTGGAAATCATCGTTGCGATTAGCGCGCCTGATATTGAGAAAAATAAAATCCGCGGCGACCTTGGTATCCCTTATGAAGATGATGTGTTGCGGTTGATTGACGTCTTTCGCAACTTGGGTTTTTATGTGGGTTCCGTCGTTATTACGCAATATAACGGCCAACCATCGGCCGATGCCTTTATGCGTCGTTTGGCCGCTTTGGGCGTGAAGTCGTATCGGCACTTTCCTATTGCGGGTTACCCACACAACCCAGCGCTTATCGTAAGCGATGAGGGCTATGGCAAAAACGAATACATCGTTACATCGCACCCCCTGGTTGTTGTAACAGCGCCCGGTCCAGGTAGCGGCAAGATGGCCACATGCCTTTCGCAGCTTTATCACGAACACAAACGTGGCGTTAAAGCGGGATACGCCAAATTTGAAACATTCCCGATTTGGAATTTGCCGCTTAAGCACCCAGTGAATCTTGCCTATGAAGCGGCAACAGCCGATTTAAACGACGTGAATATGATCGATCCCTTCCACTTGGACGCTTATGGCGTTACAACGGTTAATTACAACCGTGATGTGGAAGTGTTCCCTGTTTTGCGCGCAATCTTTGAAAAGATTTTAGGCGTGTGCCCGTATAAGTCACCGACCGATATGGGCGTGAATATGGCAGGAAATTGCATCGTTGATGATGCGCTTTGCTGTGAAGCTTCCCACAAAGAAATCCTTCGCCGCTACTATCGTGCTTTGGTTGACCGTGTGCGTGGTTTAGTGGATGACTCGGTTGTCTATAAGCTTGAACTCTTAATGAAGCAAGCGGGGATTAGCTCCGAGATTCTTCCGGCGGTTGCCGCAAGCTTAGTCAAAGAACAGGTCTCAGGCACGCCCGCGGGCGCCTTGGTGCTTTCCGATGGCACAGTGGTGACAGGTAAGACGACACCACTTCTTGGCGCAAGCTCAGCGCTTTTGCTGAACGCACTGAAAGCGTTGGGGAAGATTGATAAAGAGGTCGATTTAATTAGTAAAGAAGTGCTTGAGCCGATTTGTCGCTTAAAGATAGAAAACTTGCATCACACGAATCCGCGATTGCATAGCGATGAGGTGTTGATTGCCCTTTGCGTGAGCGCTCAAAGTAACCCACTTGCCGCACAGGCCCTAAAGCAGATTGATAAGTTAAGAGGGTGCGATGCGCACTTTTCGACCATATTAAGTGAAGTCGACGAAAAGCTTTTCAAACGTTTGGGTGTGCACGTCAGTTGCGAGCCTAAGAGTGTGCGTCATCGGCTGTATTTCTAATTCAAAGCGCGTTTGTTGACCCAATAAGCCTCGTGTATTGCCCACGGGGCTTTCGTGCCTTTAGGGCCCCATAACGGCGCCAAATCGCATTTTTCAAAGTAGCGCCCCCTTAAGATTTCTTTGGGGGCACAAAAAAGCCGACCTCCTTAGTGGAAATCGGCTCTTCTTTACATTAAGTCAAGAGGCGAATTACTTAGCCTTCTTCTTTAATTCCTTATCGATAGCGTCCTGAACGGGCTTACGAAGCTCTTCGGTGCGCTTGTCGTTCATCTGGCCTAAGCGCAGACGGCGGAACAAGACGTCCTCGGCGTTACGGGCGCCACTGACTTGAACCTGACGCACAGCGTAGGCGACGACATCATCAACGACGTCGGCGACGTTTTCAGCGTGTTCAGCGCGGATTTCAAGCGCTTCAGGATCGAAGGCTGTATCAACAGTAAGCGGCAACGTTGTCGTAATCGTCTTCGAAGAGGGGATAAGTCCCTTTTCCGCTGCAACCTTCATGGCGTGTTCTGCCATGTTGCGATAGGCTGTCCACTTGCCGCCCGTGATCGTGAGCATGTTGCCAAACTCAGGAATAATGGCGTGTTCGCGAGAAACCTTCGCGGTCTTGCCACCGTTGGCGGAAGCCGACGCTGGTGTGTAAAGCGGACGTACACCGACGAATGTCGAGAGAATGTCTTCGCGTGTGACCTTGGTCTTCAAGTAGTTGTTGCAGTTGGAGATCATGAAGTCGATTTCGGCATCGGAAATCTTCGGATCCATGTTAACTGGAACGGGTTCAGGAAGATCGGTTGTACCGACTTCGAGCATGTCATGCCACGGCAAGCAGAAGAGCACACGGCCGTCGGAGGTCTTCGGAATGAACATACCTTCCTTCGGGTTGCCAAACTTCTTTAAGTTAAGGATGATGTGAGAACCACGAGCAGCCTTCACTAAGGGCTTGACATCTGTCTTACCTGTTAACTTGCGGATTTCATCGACCCAAGGACCAGCGCAGTTAAAGAACATCTTGCCCTTAACGGTGTGCTTCTCGCCAGTTTCCTTATCTTCAACAATCATGGATTCAATCTTTTCTTCGGTGTGATTGAAACCAGCGCAAGCTGCGTAGTTCAAGCACACGGCGCCGTGAGCAACGGCCGTCTGCATCAAAGCAATCGCCATACGGGCATCATCGAACTGCGCGTCATAGAAACGAACGCCACCATAGAGGCCTTCGGCCTTAATGCCAGGCAAGAGTTCGAGTGTCTTTTCTTTCGAGAGAATCGAAAGAGAGCCAGCGTCGCCAGAGCTAAATTTCGCCATCAACGTGTAAACGGTAAGGCCAATACCATAGAAGGCCTTTTCGTACCAGCGATAGCACGGCAAAATGAACGGGTTCTTATGAACGAGGTTGGGAACGAGCTTCAAGAGCAATTCGCGTTCGCGAAGCGCTTCGAAAACCAGACCCCAATCGTGCGGGTTCTGCATATAGCGGACGCCGCCGTGAATCAGTTTTGTCGAGCGAGAGCTCGTGCCTTCGGCGAAGTCTTGCGCATCGACCAAGCAAACAGAGTAGCCTTGGCTCGAAGCATCGACTGCCACGCCGAGACCAGAAGCGCCGCCACCGATAATGACGATGTCAAATTCCTTGCCGGAGTCAATCTCGGCAAACATGGCCTTACGGTCAAGGGGTTTCAGTTCTTTCATCATGTTAATTTTTCCAGTGATTAAGACAAACAAGAATTAAAACTTTTCAAATTTCTAATGTTTCGCCCATTCTCATGGGCGCAGACGGGGCGAGTTTAGCAGAAACTACTTAGATAGACTAGCCAAAAGGAGTAGTTCAACTCCTTCCTTTTGCTAGGTTGTCACAAGTAGCGCAAATTCCTACTTATCGTCCTCGAAAACGAGTTCTCCTAAATGCGGCAAGATATAGGTCTTTTGCGGTAGGCGATTTTCTTTGGGACCGATGTGAAAAAGGCGCCGCATCTTCTTACGAAACTCTTGCTCGCGCACCTTCGGTAAATCCGCTTGGGTGGTCTCTCCCGAGAGGACGAGAATAAAGTCGATACCGGCGTTTTCTCCGAGAACTTTATCGGTCATAAGGCGATCTCCCACCATGCAGATGTCTTTGCGATCGTATTTGGCGAGTACGGGCTCAAGCACCTCTGTGCAGGGCTTTCCGAAGATTCGTTGTGGGGAGCGCCCCGTGGCGGCTTCGTACATGCGAATAAAGCTACCGATGTCAGGTAAGGGGCCCGCATCCGTGGGGCACACGAAGTCGGGGTGCGTCGCTAAGAATTCCACGTTTTTATTTAAAAGTAAGAGAGCTGAGGTTTTGATCTTCTCGTACGTCAGTTCTGTGTCGTACGCGAGAATGACGGCTTCGGCGCCTTCGGCCGTGTTTTCAAGCTCAGGCATTCTCTCTTTCATGCAGCCAACGAAATCGTGATTGCCAACGAGGTAGGCTTTCTTAATTCCCGTACGCTTTAAGTAGTGAATGAGCGGTGTAATCGGTGTCAGGATTTGCTCAAGCGTCGCGGGGATTCCCATCGCATTAAGCCGTTTGACGTAGGTCATGGGCGACTTCGATGTGTTGTTGCTAAGGAACTGGAAATCAATTTTTCCCCAGTTCTTTTTGATGAAATTGACTGTTCCTTCGATGGGAACGGGACCCAAATAAACGGTTCCATCCATATCGAAAACCATGCAACGTTTCCTAAGCATCTGAGCACCTCGATGTAAGAAGAAAGGATTAGAAAAGAGATAGGTAAAAGTTAGCGACAATCGTAATCAAATGCAACAGCGCTGTCCAATCGTCGCGCGGTAAGGGTTTGCGGCAAAAACTCTCAGCAAATTCTTTTTTTCTAAAAAATAAAAAGCTCTTACTTAGCCGAAAGAACTAGTCCGAACGTCTGAGGTAAATTCAGCCTTGCAAAACCCGTTACAAAGTGTTAATTTCCCCGACAGATATACGTATATCTCAGTAGGGAAACCTTCTTAGGGGAAACCCTGCTGTCACAAGTTCAACGCTTTTATTAAAAACTAATTGGAGGAATCCACCATGAAGCGTCTCGTTCTCTCTGTTTGCGCCCTCGGTCTTTTGGTAGGTGCAACAGCGCCTGTGCTTGCAGCATCGGGCAAGGTCGTGATTAAGATCGCCGGTATGAAACCCGAAGGCGAACCCGAAACACAGGGTATGTATCTCTTCGGTAAGTATCTCAACCAACTCTCTGGCAACAAGTATGATGTTCAGGTTTACCCGAACTCCATGCTCGGCAAGGAAAACAAGTACATTGCCGATACACGCCGTGGTGTGATTCAGATGTGCGCAACAGGCACGCAGGTTTCTCAGTTCTTGCCCGCAATGGCTATGCTTGAAACCCCGATGCTTTTCGAAAGCTATGAACACGCTCACCGCGCGATGAATGGCGAAACGTTCAAGATCATTAACGAAGGCTTCACAAAGAAGTCTGGTTTGATTACATTGAACGCCTTCCCACTTGGCTTCCGTCACTTCTATTCCACCAAGCCCATCACAAGCGTTGCCGAAGTGCAAGGCTGGCGTATGCGCTCGCCCAACATCCCGCTTTACATGACGTTCGTTAAGAACTGCGGTTTGTCTGGCCAGCCGATGGCTTCCGCTGAAGTTCCGTCCGCTCTTGACCAGGGCGTTATCGACGGCGGCGACAGCCCCTTCTCTGATATCGAAACACAGAAGATGTACGAAAAGGCCCCCTATATCACCAAGACGGGTCACATCCTCGTTATCCACTGCTTGTTCATCAATGAGAAGTTCTTCAACAAACTCGACAAGCAGAATCAGGAATGGGTCAAGAAGGCCGCTTACCTCGCTGCTGAAGACGTTTGGAAGCTCGCTGAAGAAGTCGACAACAAGGCCATTAAGACCATCGAAAGCCACGGCGGGAAGGTTTCTGAACCGTCACCTGAATTCCTCGCCCACGTGCAGCAGGCTGGTATGAAGACCTGGACGATGTTCACGGATCCGAAGTCCAACCAATACGCTCCGAATGCGCAGCGCATTATTGACTCGGCCAACAAGTACAAGTCAGCTAAGTAATTAGCTCGTCATCGTTGTAACGAAACGGAAGGGCTCTGAGCCCTTCCGTCGAGATATCCAGTTTTTCAAGGGACTTATCGATGTCAAACACCCAACATAAGAAACACTGGGCGGAGAAGCTCTTCGAACTTTTCTGCGCTGTCGTGTTTTTAGGGATGATCGGACTCGTGTTTTATAACGCATTCTTGCGCTATGTGTTCCGTTCTTCCTACGCTCCGAGTGAAGAGTGGTCTCGCTATCTCTTCATGTACATTACGTTCTTCGGCGGTATTGAAGCTTTCTACCGTCGTCGTCATATCGCTGTTGACCTCTTTGTTGATCTTTTGCACGGCAAGGTGCGTCGCTATGTGAACCTTATTGCAATCGCCCTTTCTGTTTATGCGATGGCGGTTCTGCTCGAAGGTGGCATCTACCACGTTATGACCACATACGATACCTACACGGTGTCAACCAACTTGAACATGACATTCGTCAATGGACCAGTGCCAATTATGGCGTTCTGCGCTGTAATCATCTTGCTCCGTGACCTTTGGAATGAATGGAAACGTCCGATGAGCGATTACGCTCCTAAAGAAAAGAAAGAAATTCCGGACATGCCCGATACGAGCAATTCGCTCTAAGGAGAGAGATTTATGGAACTGTTTCTATTTTTAGCCTCCCTCTTTGGATTCCTTGTCATCGGTGTTCCTATTTGCGTCGTCTTGATTTTGTGCGCCCTCGTTTTGATGGCTCACGCAGGCCTTTGGGATCCGATGATGATTGCTTCGTCGATGGTCGATGCAGCGGATAACTATCCTCTGATGGCCATCCCGTTCTTTATCTTCGCTGGCGAAATCATGACAGAAGGTGGCTTGAGCTACCGCGTCGTGCAGATGGCTCAGTTAATGATTGGTCACGTCCGTGGTGGTTTAGGTTATGCCGCTATTGTTGCGTCAATCATCTTCGCTGGTTTGATGGGTTCGTCCGTTGCTGAAGCTGCCGCTATCGGTGGTTTGCTTTTGCCGATGATGAAAAACGTTGGGTATAACCCAGGTCGTGCGGGTGCGGTTATCGCCTCTGGCGCTATCATTGGACCGATTATTCCGCCTTCGACAAACTTCATTATGTTGGGCGCAACCGTCGGTGGGCTTTCGATTACGAAGCTCTTCATGATTGGCTTGTTCCCGGGCATCTTTATCGGTTTAGCCTTGTGCATTTGCTGGTACTTCATCGTCCGCAAAGACGGCTACAACGAAACGATTACCTTTACGCGTGAAGAAAAGATCAAGATTTGCATTGACGCTTGGCCAGCATTCTTACTGCCCGTCTTGCTCCTCGGTGGTATTCGTTTTGGCGTGTTCACACCGACAGAAGGTGGTGCGTTCGCTGCTGTGTACGCGATTATCGTTTGCTTACTGTACTATCGTGAAATGAAGGTCTGGGACCTTTTGGAAGTCTCCGCTCGCTCGGCTCGTACGACAGCGGCCGTCATGTTGATTGTGACGGGTGCTTCCGCCGTCGGCTTCTTCATTACGATGGCTCAGATTCCGCAGCAAATCGTTTGGCTCTTTGAGCCGCTACTGCACAGCCCGCTCATGCTCATGCTCGTCATCAACCTCTTCGTGTTCTTGATTGGTATGGTCATGGACTTGACACCGAACGTGTTGATTTTCGCTCCAGTGCTTTATCCGTTGATTCTTCGTGCTGGTATCGATCCCTACTACTTCGGCCTCATCTTCATTCTCAACCTCGGCATCGGCGTTATCACGCCTCCGGTTGGAACGATTTTGTACGTCGTTTGCGGTATCGGTAACATCAAGTTCGTCGAATTAATCATCAAGTTGATCCCGTTCCTCATTACGGAAGTTATCGTGTTGCTCGTTCTCACGGTCTTCCCGAAGATCTCGATCATCCCGATGAAGTGGCTCATGGGCGAACTCTAAAGGTTAACTCCTTTTAGTCCCGAAACCCCCGAAGGTTGATTGCCCCGGGGGTTTTTCGTATTCAAAAAAAGGGTAGCGTTTTTAGGCGAGAGCCTTAATTTAAGGTGGGCTGAAAGTTAAGTTCTAGACGGGGCAAGTGAAGCTTTTCTACGTGCACAACGTTTCCTTCAGGATTGGCGTAGAGCGGCGCTCCGCATTGTTCGCACCACTCCAATGGAAAGAGTTGGTCGTGGGCAACCACAGTCTTTATTCCCTCTAAAACGAGCACTTCTTTAGCAAAGCCTTGCGCAATTTCTAATTCTGTTGCTTCGCACGGCCAAACAACGCCTGCGACAATTTTATTGGGAGCAAAGGAAATAGAAATGCCGATGCGCACCTCGGGCTGTTGATTTTCTGAACCGCTTTCTGAAAGATTCGAGAAGATTGCCGTTGTCGCAATGAGATTTTTGGGGTGAATCTCCTCGACACAGACGTAACTTATAAGCGCCTTTAGGGAAAAGAGGCGTTCTGAAGCAGCGGCCTGACGCCAAGCGTTAAAGAAGGCAGAGGGCGCCTGTACGTCAATGACGCAGCCACTCATAAAATCACGAAGCGTTTTCCGCACTTCGAGAGAAAATTGCATTAAGCGCCGTGCGCGTTCAATCCGGTTGCTCGAGAATGCATCAAAAAGTCCCGTGCGTCGTGGGGCTGAGACAGATAAGGCGATGTAGCGCACGTCAGAAAATTCGTCTGGCGGGTCGGCCGTGAGTAAGTAGGAGATATCGGCAAGAGAGCTAGATTTTTTCGCTTGAACGAGCGTTGTTAGGAGGCGCCTTACATCAATCAATCGCTCTGGGATGTGTTCGGCAGCAAGTAGAGCATTGCCGACACTGATACGGGCATCGGAACTTGCAAAGTACATCTTATAAAGACTTGCGATTTGATTGGTAAGAGCTTGTGGCATCTTCCCGAAGCGGATTTTGTAGCGACTCCACGTAAGAATCGGAATCAGTACGAGAAGGTGAACTCCACTTTTGTCCTCGTAAAATTCGGCACAACTTTCAGCGATGGCTAGAAGGTCATCGTACTGCGTTCCTTCTTCCTCTTTGAGTAGACTTAGCACAGCCTCAATATCGGAATCCTCGTTACGCGCTAGCGCCGCATTACACAAGGCTTCAATTTTTTCTTCAACCAAACGGTCTTCGACGTTTGAAGCCGAGCTTGAAGCGCGATAGGCAAGATCAAGAAGTTTCTTACTTTCTTCCGTGAGCGTTTCTGGCGTTGTATCAGTTTTAAAAGAGCGTCGTGCCATACGTAATCCCGAGAATCAAATGAATGGCGCTAAGTCTAATCGAAGTTCTTTCCTGTCGCGGAATCTTTCTAAAAAGTTCGTCTTTTAATGCGTAACCACTTATGAGAGGTCAGCTTTGGCGTCATATGCCCCATGATAGAATTTCGCGTGAAATAAATAGGAGGCTTGGCGCGAGCGGATACCCGCTATTT
>CAVAQL010000025.1:0-14593 GCA_963590825.1 Bacteroides caccae
CTCAAGATACAAGTCGTCATCTTTTTCTTCTGTAACCGACACGATTTCCTCTCTATAATCGTCGGGACATTTTTTTATTTGGGTAATCATGAATACGAAGTCTACCTTCTCGATGCGCACCCTAGGATGTGCGTTAGTGCTTTCTGCGCTTCTTGCAACAAGCGGTTGTAGTTGGTTTCAAAATCTCGAAATCGACCCCACGCGCGATTGGACAGCGCAAAAACTCTATTCCGAAGCGCGCGATGCCATGAATGATTCGAATTGGTCTGTGGCTAAAGATTACTACACAAAACTCGAAGCGCGCTACCCGTTTGGCACCTATGCGCAGCAGGCGCAAATTGAGCTTGCCTACGTCTACTACAAAGACGATGAGGCAGCCACTGCCATCGAGCAATTGGATTGCTTCTTGCGGGCCTACCCAAATCACCCCAACAGTGACTATGCCCTCTACTTAAAGGGACTAGCCACGTTAAATGAACGCGATGGCGTGATTAGTTCCATGATCCGTCAAGACATCTCCGAGCGTGACGCACAGGCCGCACGCGACGCGTTTGATATTTTTAAAGAGCTCGTAGGACGTTTCCCAGATTCACGCTACGCCAAGGAATCCACGCGCAAGATGCATGAATTGGTTTTGGCTCAGGCTCGCCACCAGTTAAATACCGCCAAGTTCTACTACGAAAGAAAGGCCTATGTTGCCGCGCTTAATCGAGCCAAAGTGATTTTGACTGACTTTCAGTTAACGAGTGTGAGCGATGAGGCGATGGACTTGATGGCTAAGTGCTATCACGAACTCAATCTCACAGACCTAGAAAAAGATATGCGCCGCGTTATCGAATTCAACAAAGATAGAAAACGCGAAGAAACCATTCGATAAGAGCGAAGAGCCCCTTTGAAAGCCGAAGAAAATCCAATCCCTTCGGCTTTTTCTTTACCCAAAACCCCTTGCGGTTAAACGAAATTTAGTTGATTTTGGCTTCTTATAAGCCTAAAGTTTCAGGTTATCTAAATTCTAAAAGTAGAGCTCTTAGCCTATGCCATCCACACAGAATCGTCGGCTCTTACATCTTGTCTGCGGCCCTGCGTTATTTCTCCTTTGCCTTTGGCTACTTCCTGAGACTTCTCTATCTTTTGGTGCTCGCGTTTCGATTGGCGCCATGCTTTGGATGGGATGGTGGTGGGTTTCCATGCCCGTCGACCCTGCGGTGACTGCGCTGATTCCCATTGCTCTGAATGCTCTTTTCGGTCTTGTACCGATGGAGTCGATTACGAGCCTTTATTTTTCCGATATCGTGGTCTTGCTTTTGGGCGCAAGCATCATTTCTGCCACTTGGGAAATCACAGGGCTCGATCGGCGCATTGCGATTTCTTCATTGATGTTTCTCGGACCCTCGGTAAAAACGCATATCGCTGTGTGGTTTTTGGCTTCCGTGGTGCTTTCAAGCGTTTTACCCAATGCCGTTGTCTGCGCGTTGATGGTCCCCGTGTGCGTAGCGATGATTCACTTCTTGGCTGGCGAAAATAGCGACTCGATGAAACCGCTACTATTTGTCTTACTGATGGCTATTGCTTGGGGCTGTGGACTCGGGGGATTAGGAACACCGTTGGGTGGCGCAATGAACCTTGTGGCCGTCAGTTACCTCGAGCAACTCACAGGCCGCGAATACTTTTACATGGAATGGGTCATCAAAATGATGCCCATGATGCTTTTACTTGTTGCGGCAACGCTTATCTTTCTTTTTTTCATCCGCCCGAAAAATCTCTCGCTTGAGAAAACACGCGGCTTTATTGTGGCCCAATACGCCAAACTTCCTAAGATAAGTTTCGACGAGAAGCTCGCCTTGGCCCTCTTTGTGGCTCCACTCGTTCTTTCCTTTGCTCGAGAACTTTATGCGGCGTGGCTTCCAGGGATGAAACCTGCGCAGCTCTTTTTAATTTGCGGCATTCTCTGCTTTGTCTTAAGCGGTAAAGACGGAAACGCCTTCGCGAGTTGGAAGCTCGTGAATCCCAAAATTGAATGGAATCTACTTTTGCTTTTCGCTGGCGGCTTGGCGCTCGGGCATTTGCTTACAAGTTCTGGCGCAACAAAAACGATTGCCGCTGCCGTCACATCCTTGCACCTTGGAGAAGGCTTCTTACTTCTTATCGTGATTGTGGCCATCACCATGGTCTTTGTGGAAGTTGCAAGTAACACAGCCGCTGCAGCGATTGCCGTGCCGATGGCTATCGGCATCGCCAACGAGCTCGGCGTTGATCCTGTTGCCTACGTTTACATTACGGCCGCTGCCTTTAACACGGGCTTTATGTTCCCGACATCGATTCGCGCGATTCCAATTGCTTATGGATTGAGCCCGAGCTATTTGTTCCGATATGGACTAGCGATGGCAATCATTACGATTATTCTCATTGCCGCCGCAGGTCTTGTGCTCTTCTTTTAGCTATTGAGCATTTAGCAAGTCGGTTTCAAGAGCGCTCTTTCTTTCTCGCATCATGTTGATGCGACAGGCAAGAGTGACTTCCGCTTCGCCGTTTTCATCGCCCTCAAACGCACCACGCAACTCACATTCGCTTTTCATATAGGCGTTGAAATTGCGATTGGCATCGGCAAGGTCTTTTGCGGTGTTCTTCTTTTTGTTGGCGCGATCAAAGCTTCGAGCTTTCGCTTGCATACGCTCTAAGACGCTGTTGTATTGCGCTTGAACTTCTTTAAGTTCCAAGGTTAAACAGTCGCGCAAATCCTCTTTCTTTGTCATTGTGCGATAGCACTCGCCAACGGCATCGTCGTTGGCGAACGCCGTTGTCGCAGCAAAGAGAAAAAGAAAGAATGTCAAAGGGAAAATCTTCTTCATGTATCAATCTTTTAAACGAAAATCGAAACGCATTCGAAAAGTTCACGACCGAGCCTAAAGGGAAAAAGGACACAATTACGCAACGACGCCGCAAAGTCTTCGAAAAAACTTTCTAAAGTGCGTTGTATTCGGCGTCCGAAACCGGGTCAAACCATTCGGTCTGGCAATCGACGCCTGGAATTTCCACAGCGATATGAGAAAACCAACTGTCTTTTTTCGCGCCATGCCAATGGCAGACGCCAGCAGGAATCGTGACAACTGAACCCGGTCTAAGAGAAACGGCCGCTTTGCCTTTTTCCTGATACCAGCCCTCTCCTGCCACACAGATAAGAAGTTGACCGCCGCCCGATTTCGCCTGATGCGTATGCCAGTTGTTGCGGCATCCCGGTTCAAATGTGACATTGGCTAAGAAAAGAGGATCTTCTTTGGGTTTTGTTAAGGGATTCAAAAAAGAGCGACCAACAAAGTACTTGGCGTACGCTAAGTTTTCTTGTCCCTTACCGAAAACGTTTTCACGGTCAAATTGCTCTTCGCTCATCTTTATACTCCTGACTCATTTTTACAAGCGAGGATTTTATTGTGCACATCAGGAATCAGAGAACGTGTGAAGCGCTTGGTTACATTTTTTTCTTAAGAGCCAAAAGGCAATGCGACCCCAAATCAAAATCGACAAATTTCCTCGGATAAATGCCCCAAACGAGGGCGATGCGCTCTTTATAATGCACGTACTGCATTTCTTTTGTTTAAAGAGAGTTTCTTATGGCGATTTCTAGACGTCTTCTTTTATGTGCGATTCCTGCAAGCCTTCTCACAGGGTGTGGATTTCACCTGCGCAATAGTTTTACCTTGCCATTTGAAACGCTGTGTCTCGATATGGAAACGAACTCAAAGTTTGCTGCCACATTAACGCGGTTATTGCGTGCCTCGAGCAATGTACGGTTAGTTTCTGACCCGAAAGAAGCCGAAGCCATTCTTCGCATCACAAAGAACACCTCAAGTCGCGATATTCTTTCTTACAGCACCTCGGGACGCGCTCGCGAATTCCAATTGAAAAACGTCATCACCTTTACGGTAACCGCTCCTGACGGCGGCGAATACATGTCGCCTACGACGCTTACTGCCACGCGGGATATCACGTACGACGATAACGATTATTTGAGCCGCGACTCCGAGGAGGCGATGATTAAAGCGGAAATGCAAAACGATATCATCAATCAGATGATTCGTCGCATTGAGCGCTCGGCAAAACCGATTGCCAAGCGCTAAAGGAAGAGTCCCTTGCGCGCAACTGATTTAGGTAAGCTCCTTAAAAAGGATTCCATTGCTCCTTTGTGGTTTATCACAGGAGAAGAGCCGCTTTTAATGATTGAAGCCGCTGATGCAATCCGAGAACACGCCAAAAGTTTAGGTTTTGAAGAGCGTGAAGTTCTCAATGCTTCGGCCACTTGGGATTGGTCAATATTGGAAAGTTTGTGTCGTGAAGTCGGGCTATTTTCTCCTCAGAAAGTTATCGAACTGCGACTTGCTTCATTTCGGCCAGGCGTAAAGGGGGCAAAAGCACTAGCGGAACTCTCGGAGATGCCGCTTGAGAATGTCGTTGTCATCGTTTCGATGCCCTATGACTGGTCAGTGAAGAAACTCGCGTGGTTTAAAGCCCTTAGCTCTGCTTCGCAGTTTATTGAATGCGCTGCCGTTAGCCTAAAAGAGCTACCCAACTGGTTTGAAAGACGTTTCAAACTTCAGGGGCAAGAAGCAGAAAGGGAAGCTTGTGAGGTTTTAAGTGCCCGTTGCGAAGGAAATCTATTGGCCGCTCGCCAAGAGCTTCTCAAACTCGCCTATCAATACCCAAAAGGCACTCGCATTACTGCCGATATGGTTCGCGAAGCCGTTGGCGATGTCTCACGCTTTGATGCAAGTTCGCTTGTCGACGCTCTCATGCGAGGAGATGCGACACGCGCTTTAAAGATTCTCGATTCGCTTAAAGCCGAAGGCGAAGTGATTCCCAACGTCATGTGGATGCTTGCAGACGAAATCCGCGCTGCCGCTCGTGTTGCTTCTCTTGCCAATCACGGCCAGTCGATTGATTCTGCTCTCAGAGCGTGCGCTGTCTTCGGGCCCGAAAAAATCAGTCGCGTTAAATCTCTCGCAACACGCGCTTCTGAGAAAAAACTGCAATCTGCACTGATTCTCGTTGGCGATATCGATCGCATCGGCAAGGGCCTTGTTGTAGCCAATCGCGATGCCGATCCGTGGCTTGAAATCGCAAGCCTTGCTTCTTTCTTGCGTAAGTCCTAGGAGGATTCTCTTATGGAAAAAACTATGAACTCGATGCACGAGCTTGTCGAAAAGATGGGGCGAGCAGCAAAAGCTGCAAGCGCTCGTATGGGAGCGACTACGACAAAAGCTCGTAACGACGCTCTTATTGCGCTAGCAAGTCTTATTCGCGAGAAAAAGAACGCTATTGTTCAAGCGAACGCAAAAGACCTTGAACGCGCTAAAGCTGACAATTACCCTGCTGCTTTTATTGACCGATTAACACTCACAGACCCTGTTATCGAAACGATGGCTTTAGGCTGCGAGCAGATTGCCGCCCTACCCGACCCGATTGGTGCAATCACAGAGCGTCGCCATCAAGCTAGCGGCATTGATGTCGCCCGTATGCGCGTTCCTTTGGGCGTTCTGGCGATTATCTTTGAGTCACGCCCCAATGTGACAATTGATGCCGCGGCTCTTTCCATTAAGTCAGGCAATGCTGCGATTTTGCGTGGCGGCAAAGAAGCGCTTGAAAGTAACCTCACGCTCGGTAGCCTAGTCAATGCCGCCCTCGTAAGAGCGGGGCTGCCTAAAGAAGCCATCCAAGTTGTTGCCACAGCCGACCACGATTTTGTCGGCGAACTCATTACGGCAACGCAATACATCGACGTTTTGATTCCCCGCGGCGGGAAAAAACTCATTTCTCGATTAGAGGCCGATTCCCGCATCCCGATGCTCAAACACTTAGATGGCATCTGCCACACCTATGTCGATAAGGACGCGGATATTGCAATGGCCGTAAGCGTCACAGATAACGCTAAAACGCAGCGCTATGCGCCGTGTAACGCCACGGAAACGCTTCTTGTGCATAAAGATGTGGCCAAGGACTTCTTACCAAAGATAGGGAAAATCTTTCAAGAAAAAGGCGTTGAGATGCGCGTGACGCCTGAGATCGGCGCAATTCTTAATCAAGAGAAAATCCCCCATGTTCCCGCCACGGAAGCCGACTGGAAAACAGAATACAACGCACCGATTATCTCGATTAAAACGGTCGCAAGCTTGGATGAAGCAATCGACTTTATTAACACCAATGGCTCCAAACACACCGATGCCATCATCACAGAAAACGAAGAAAGTGCCTCTCGCTTTTTGCGTGAAGTCGATTCAGGTAGCGTCATGCACAACTGCTCAACGCGTCTAGCCGATGGCTTTGTCTATGGACTAGGGGCAGAAATTGGCATTAGCACAGGTAAGCTCCACGCCCGAGGCCCTGTGGGTCTTGAAGGGCTAACCTCACAGAAATTCGTCGTCTTCGGTCACGGTGAAGGACGCCACTAACTTATGAAAAAGAATACCTATTACGCCTTGTGTCCTTTAGGGCTTGAAGAGCTCTTAGCTAAAGAGCTTCAACATGTTGGCGTTG
Organism: Bacteroides caccae; assembly: GCA_963590825.1. GTDB lineage: Bacteria > Pseudomonadota > Gammaproteobacteria > Burkholderiales > Burkholderiaceae_F > Duodenibacillus. The sequence goes on from CAVAQL010000025.1 coordinate 6,526, forward strand.
AAAAAACCAAAATCTCACGCTCTGGCGTTCATTTTTATGCCTCAGAAAGAGAAGCGCAAGAGGCGTGCCTAAAAAGCCGCTTTGCCAGTCGCATCCTTTTAAGTCTTGGGGACTCGGATTACTACGACGAAGAAGACATCTATAACTTTGCGTGCCGCACACGTTGGGAAAACTACTTTGGCTCCGATAAGAGTTTTCGCATCGACATCACGGCGCACCGCGCCCCCTTACAGTCTCTAGACTTCACCCTCCTTCGGATTAAAGACGGCATTTGCGATCGCTTTCAGCACTTTGAGGCGACGAGACCAAACGTTGATCGAATTCGACCCGATGTGCGTATTTTTGCGCACGTCGATCAATCGCGCTGCACCTTCTATTTGGATTTGTGTGGCGAAGCGCTTTTTAAGCGCGGTTGGAGACGAGAAAAAGGCGAAGCTCCTTTAAAAGAAAATTTAGCTGCCGGCCTCTTAGCCTTAAGCGGATGGACTCCTGAGACGCCACTTGCGGATATCTTCTGCGGCTCAGGAACAATTCCCATTGAAGCGGCGCTGATGGCCACAAACACGGCCCCAGGACTTAATCGCCATTTTCTTTTCGAGCGACTCCCCAACTTTGATAAAGACCAATTCGCTGAGATTCGAGAGGATGCCAAGGCAGCGATCAATTTATATGCGCCGCTTTCGATTCAAGCCTCCGACATTAGTTCCATTGTCGTTGGCAAAGCTCAGGCCAATGCCCTAGCCGCTGGTCTTGCTCCCCTGATTGAATCGGGAGCTTTGAGTTTTTCCGTCTGCGACGCACGTGTTGCTACGCCGAAAAAGGAAGCCAGTTTCTTAATCAGTAACCCACCCTACGGCGAACAATCCAATCCAAAATCGGCCTCAGTAGCCTCGATGATGAAAGACGTTGCTGATAACTTAAAACACAATTGGGCAGGAACCACAGCGTGGTTTTTAACGAGCGACAGAAACCTCCCAAGAGAAATGCGTCTTTCTGAGTCGCGCAAGATTCCACTCTTTAACGGTCCCTTAGAGTGTCGACTCTTTCGCTTTGATTTGGTCGCGGGAAGTTTTCGCGGATAGGAAGACTTAGCGGCGCATATCGCGCCGCTTCTCTTTTATGAGGCCGCAGGCGGAATATCGCCTACGCCATTGAGAATCACAGAAGGACGGTACGAGAACTGACGAACCATCGGGATGGTACTAATACCGCTTAACACGAGCGCGGTCATCATCCCACCTTCAAGGCCCGCAATAATATCGGTATCCATTCTGTCGCCGATAATCGCAGCCTCTGCCGAGTGAGCTTCGAGCAAATGAAGTCCTGTACGAAGCATCAGTGCGTTGGGTTTGCCAACATAGTACGGCACCTTTCCCGTTGCAATCTCAATTGGAGCCATCAGGGCGCGACAAGCAGGGATGATTCCCTTTTCTGTCGGGCAAGTGCTATCGGGATTGGTACCCACAAGTCTTGCGCCTTGGCGAACGAGGTCAATCGCTTTCGTAATCATGTTGTAGTTGTAGTTATCGGTCTCCCCGACAACCACGTACTGGGGATCAACGTCATTCATCGTGATACCCACATCGTAGAGCGCTTTCACAAGTCCTGGAGCGCCCAACACATAGGCACTGCATCCAGGGCTCTGCACGGATAAGAACTTTGCCATTGCAAGAGCGCTTGTGTAAAAGTGTTCTTCCCCAACGTCAAGCCCCATACGAGCGAGTTTTTGCTGTAACTCTTTAGGGCTTCGTTCACTGGAATTGGTTAAAAATAAGAAACGCTTTCCTTCGCTTTTCAACCACGCCACAAACTCTGGAACGCCTGGCAAAAGAACGTTACCGTGATAAATCACGCCGTCCATATCGCACAGATATCCTTTTTTCGAGCGAAGAATTTCCAATTGCTGAGGATCTAAAAGTTTTGTCACTGTTAAGTTTTCCTTAATCTTTTTGGCAAATCACCTCGCGTTTGCCAAACACACTGTTTTCTCTTGGCTCATAAAGAGGCCAAGTGTTTTCTTTCTAAGTGATTTTAAAGGCAAAAATCTTAAAACCCTATACGCAAAACGGTCTACGCATGTTCTCGTATTTTTGTATCGAGTTGTATACGCGAGGGCTCTGAGATTGAAGATACGCTCTAGCGAAAATAGCATCCAAAACTCAAAGATGAGGCTAAGCTTTTCTTAGCGCCTTTGAGGCACTTTCACCTTTTGCGAAAACCCAAAGTTCCGTGTAAGATTCGGGCTCTTCAATTAAAAGAGGTCCCCATCGTCTAGTGGCCTAGGACATGACCCTCTCACGGTTAGAACCGGGGTTCGACTCCCCGTGGGGACGCCACTTCAAGCCTTCTTTTTTCCCGTTGCAATGATGTGAATCGAGCCGTTTTCAACGCCCGTTTCGGCAAGCATTGTCTCAGCTAAGTGCTTGACTTCTTTTACTTTTCCCCGCATGACAACCGCTTCTAAGCAACGCTCATGATCCAAATGCACGTGCATACTTGAAATCACAAGTCCCGTGTGTTGATGCTGATGCTCAACCATACGATTTGAAAGCACGCGAGCGTGATGGTCGTAGGCGTAACTGACGACTGCAACGCAGTTGGCCTTCGCATCGCGCGCTGCATCATGGGTGAGCTCTTGGCGCACCAAATCACGAAAAGCCTCAGATCGATTCTTGTAATGGCGCTCCTTTAAAAGACGCTCAAAGTCTTGAGCCAACTGGTCGTCAACAGAAATCGTTATGCGTTGCATCGTTTAAGCCCCTTTTTAGGACATCATCTTGAGGTTGGATTATAGTTTTGGATTGTCGCTTTTGTTCTTAAGAATGCCATGTCCACTACTGCGCTACTTCTCGTTTTAACCGCCGCTTTTTTGCATGCGACATGGAACTATCAACTCAAAAAGGCAAGCCCTTCTCTTTTATTTTGGCCTGTAAGCTACCTACTCACTCTCGTTGTTTGCCTACCCGTTCTTCTCATTTACAACCCAACGCTTTTCACAGACATTAAGCCTGCGGGATGGCTGGTAATTTGCCTATCGGCTCCTATTCACATCACCTATGCCTACGTCTTGCAATATGGCTATAAACAATCCGACTACTCGGTTGTGTACCCCACAGCGCGCGGCACGGGACCAATGCTTACTGTTCTTGCGGCTATTTTTATTTTAGGCGAACGCCCAAGCGCAATGGGATTCGCTGGCATCCTTGCAATCTTATTGGGAATTCTTTTCATTGCGTCTAAAAGCAATAGCACCGATACCACGGGTAACCGCAAAGTCATAAAAGGCCTCGTTTGGGGAACACTCACAGGCGTTTGTATTGCTGGGTACTCCTTTTGCGATGCGTGGGCTGTGCAGCAGGAAACGGGGCTCACTCCCCTAACGTTTTACTTTCCTGCTCTTACGTTACGTTGCCTCATTCTTTGGCCCATTATGCTTTTTACCACAGACTGGAAAAAACACCTCAAAGAAACTTTGAGTAGTCCCGTGCAACGTAAGGCTGTGATTTGCACGAGCATTGGCTCGCCTGGGGCTTATATCCTTGTGCTTTTTGCCATGACCTTTGCCCCGCTTTCCTATGTCGCCCCAGGGCGCGAAGTCGGAATGATGGTTGGCGTTGTCGTTGGCGCTCTCCTTTTAAAAGAAAAACTCACCATTAAGCGCATCTTAGGCGTCGTCTCCATGGTTCTTGGTGTGGTTTTGATTGGTCTAGCGCACTGAAGAATTTTGTATTTTTGCAAGCTCGCGTTTTTCAATTGTGAGAAAATGCGCTCTTTCAAAGATTCGATATCCAATTGATTTCAATAAAAAGAAGAAAAAACTATGTCTTTGGCTTTTATTGTTGGTCTTGTGGGTTTAGGAGCTTTCGTCGGATTTCTCGCGGGTCTCTTAGGCATTGGCGGCGGAATGATTCTGACGCCATTTTTTACCTTCCTTCTCCCGATGACAGGGATTAGCGACAGTGTCGTTGTGCACGTTGCGATTGCCACATCCTTGGGAACAATCGTCTTTACGTCAATTTCATCGATGCGAGCACACAATAAGCGTGGCGCCGTGCTTTGGCGCGTCGTCTTTAGTGTGGCGCCAGGCATTCTTGTTGGCGCAATTTTGGGCGCCAAGATTTCTAGTCTTCTTTCGACTTCTGTCATCGCCTTTATCTTCGCGATCTTTGTGGGCTTTTCAGCGCTCAAAATGTTTGTTGACGCGAAACCATCGCCCTCGCGTGAGTTACCAGGACTTGTTGGGCTCTTTGTCGCGGGCATTCTTATCGGTTGTGTCAGCGCCTTTGTTGGTGCAGGCGGCGGCTTTATTTCCGTTCCCTTGATGCTTTACTGCAACGTACGTATGCAGCAAGCAGTCGGCACATCCGCAGCCCTAGGATTTCCAATTGCTCTCTTTGGTAGTGTGGGATACATTTGGACAGGATTAAATGTGGCAGCGCTTCCGGGATTTCCGACAACACTAGGCTTTATTCACCTACCTGCGCTTTTCTTATGTGCGGGTGCGAGTTTTCTTATTGCTCCCATCGGAGCCAAAGTTGCGCACAGCATTAACACCAAGCCCTTAAAACGGATTTTTGCGTGTAACCTACTTATCATTGCTTGCTACATGCTCTACAAAGCTTTCACAACAATGTCATAAGAAACGCGATGCGCCACGGATTTATTTACTTACTTTCAGCTTCGCACGCCGTTGCGGATTTGTCTCCTGGGGCGCTTCCCGCATTGCTACCCTTTTTCGCGCTTTACTACGGATTAAGTTACACGGAAGTCGCAGGACTCGTCTTTGCGAGTTCTTGCCTATCGTCTGCCGTGCAACCAGTTTTCGGACTGATGGCCGATAAGTCCAACCAAAGCTGGTTTATCGGATTTGGTGTGTTACTCACAGGGATTGCGCTTGGCGTTACAGGATGGGTTTCTGAGTATTGGCTTATCTTTTGGGCTGTCGTTGTAATGGGTGTGGGCTCTTCGATTTTTCACCCGCAAGCGGCACGCTATGTGAACTTTATTTCGGGTAAGAAAAAGAGCACGGGCATTGGCCTATTTTCTGTAGGTGGCAACGCAGGCTTTGGCATTGGCCCCTTACTTGCCGTGTGGGCAGTAAGTCTTTGGGGACTAAAGGGAGTGACGCTATTTGCTGCACTAAGCCTTATCTTTGGTGTAACGCTTTTATTTTTAGGTCCCAAACTTCAAAGAGATGCCGCGGCTCTTCATAACGCGGAACTCAATGTCAAAAACAACGTCAGCGCTGAAGGTAAAAACGACTGGCGCTCTTTTATGAAGCTTACGCTTGTGATTATCGGGCGCTCAGTGGTCTATTGCTCATTTTCTGCGTTCTTGCCACTTTACTGCATTAAGGCTTTTGGCATTACGGAAGCGCTTGCTGGAACGACTCTCGCGGTCCTTGCCTTCGGATGCACCGTGATGACGCTTGTCGGTGGTTGGCTTGGAGATCGTTTTGGATTAATCCCGACACTTCGCTTTGGCTCTCTCGTGCTCGTTCCTAGCGTGGCGGTATTTCTTTTGTGTCCCAATATCGGCTGGGTCTATATTGCTCTGATCGTACTAAGCTTTGGCATTAACGCGACATATCCCGCGTTTGTTGTCTTAGGGCAAACGTATCTAGCCAAAAATATCGGCTTTGCCTCAGGCGTCACGTTAGGGCTTTCTTTTAGTGTCGGCGGTATGGTTGTCCCTGTCCTTGGGAAGGTTGCAGACACGTATTCTTTGGATGTGGTCTTTCTGATTCTTGTAGCGATTGCCCTACTTTGCGCGCTTGGCGCTTTCTTACTAAAAGATAGCGGAGCAACACCCGTTACAAAATAACGACGTCGTACTGCTCTTGGCTATACGAGGGCTCAACTTCAAGCGTGACGACCTTACCCATCATCTCCTGCAGGAGATCAAGGGCAGCGGATTCGTCTTCTAAAAAGAAGTCAATCACACTTTGAGAAGCAAGAACCTTAAAGCTCTTCGCGTCGCGATACTGACGATATTCACGCAAAGTTTCACGCATGATTTCGTAGCAAATCGTGCGCGCTGTTTTAATTTCCCCTCGACCGCCACACACAGGGCAACACTCGCAAAGGACGTGCGCTAAGGATTCACGCGTTCTTTTGCGTGTCATCTCCACAAGGCCCAATTCCGTGAATTCAGAAACCGTGAGTTTTGTGTGGTCTCGTTGCACGGCACGGCGCAATTCAGCCAAGACGGCGGCACGGTTTTCGTCGCTTGCCATATCGATAAAATCGATGATGATGATGCCGCCGAGATTGCGAATTCTTAATTGGCGCGCAATCGTTTGAGCCGCTTCCAAATTGGTTTTGAAAACCGTTTCCGAAAAATCGCGTTTTCCCACGAAAGCGCCCGTGTTGACATCAATCGTTGTCATCGCTTCGGTTTGATCAAAGACCAAATAGCCGCCCGAAGTTAAGTCGACACGGCGATTGAGTGCCTTAGAAATCTCCTGATCGATTCCGCGCACTTCAAATAAGGGCCGTTCGTTTTCGTATAAGGTAAGCCGCTCTAAGGCTCCTGGCACAAAGCGCTTAGCAAAAAGGCGCAGCGACTCATAGACCTCTGGGTTATCGACATAGATAACGTCGGTTTGCATCTGGGCCATATCGCGAAGAACACGTTGCGCAAGAGAGAGGTCTTCGTAAAGTAGACAGGGAGCGGGTCTATGCTGCGACTTCTCGGTAATTTCCTTCCAAAGGCGCCCAAGATACTCCATATCACGTAAAAACTCGGCATCTTCCGTTGCTCGCTCTGCGGAGGTTCTTACGATATAGCCACCTTTTTCGTTGGCATCGCGTAGTCGTTGCACTTGACTGCGGAGCTCCTCGCGGCGCGCCTCATCTTCGATACGTTGACTCACACCGACGTGTGCGTCACCAGGCAAATAAACGAGTTTGCGACCCGCAAGAGAAATTGTTGTTGTAAGCCGTGCGCCTTTAGTGCCAATGGGGTCTTTGGAGACCTGAACCATAAGGCTTTGGCCTTCGGTTAACAGCTTTTCGATACTCAGGGGTTCTTCACCCTCTTTGAGGTGTTGCTCAATATCGATAATGTGTAAGAAAGCACTTCTTTCTAGACCAATATCGAGAAATGCCGATTGCATTCCTGGGAGCACGCGCAAAACGCGGCCCATATAGATATTGCCGACGAGACCACGCACTGCAACGCGCTCAATATGAAGCTCCTCGAGCACTCCCTGCTCAAGTTGAGCCACCCGCGTCTCACGTGGGGAACAGTTAATCAAAATTTCTTGCATGTCGCGAGCAACTTCGGAAGGCACTTTGCCTGCGAGTTGCTATACCCAAAGTTCAAATGTGGGCGAATTTTAATCTTTCTTTGCGAGAAAATCGGCTTTTTACAGAGCGCTTTTCCCTACAGGTGTAACTTCCAGCGCCCACCCAAGGTGCCTGAGCGACTCACAAGGCCTTCCCTCTTAAGTTTTAAGAGTTCATAGCGCACTTGAGATTTATGCAGTTGAAGCTTCTTGGCAAGCGCATCAAGCGTTATCGTGTCGTCTGACTTAATCGCTTCGAGAATCCTCTCGGCTCGGCTTGAAATCGACTCGCTTACCTTCGTTTCAGCTATCGGTGCCCCCATTAAAGCGGCAACAATTTCACTTTCTTGCTTAGCGTTTGGCCAATCAACGCTTGGTCGATAAAGCGTGATACGCACGGCATTGCCTTCATCGACAATCATTGGCGCTCTTAAGCCAAAAAGCTTAATCCAATGAAAAACACGAGGCAGACCACTCGCCCACTTTTCCATCAGATGCACATAACTAAAAGCATTGGCAATCGCAGGATTACGGTAAAACGTGTAACCATGAATCGCTTGATCAACTGTCAAAGATCCAGGCAGTGCCCCTGGCGACGTAATCTCAAGCCTGTCGCGATATAGAGCAATAAGGATTGCCGTCTCACGCTCAAAGTAACTGCGATGGCACACAGCATTCACAATGAGTTCACGTAAAGCAACGTCTGGAAACTCCATCACATCGATTCGATTGAGATGATGGATAAAACTTCTGTGTTCGAGCTTTGAAGCAATCCACGCC
>CAVAQL010000026.1:0-14260 GCA_963590825.1 Bacteroides caccae
CTATCTGACGCTGTTAACGCCTTCGTTAAGCAGTTTGTCAATGGCGGTCTCGTGCCAACATTTACAACTGTGATGGGCTTTGGTTACGTGATGAGTTACACAAAATGCGCTGATCACCTCGTGAATGCGCTCGTGCGCCCGTTATCGAAAGTGCCGTTGCTTGTTATCCCAGGCGCTGTCATCATCACATGGTTTCTTAATATCGTGTTGCCTTCTGCGGTTGGAATCGCCGCTGCTGTTGGCGTATTGCTTATTCCTGCCTTAATCGCACTAAAAGTTCGTCCCGTAATGGCCGCTGCGGCTGTATTTTTAGGGACATGGGGTTCTGTCGCAAGTCCTGGTTTGATGTTTAACCCTCAAGTGGCTGACATTGCTTACAAGGCTGGTGAAATTTCCTCGCCCGATGCAATGATTGTCATCATGGCTGAATTCATGCCCGCTCTCGTTGGAGCCATCGTAAGCGCCATACTGCTTGCAATCCTTGCCGTCTTTATGAAAGAAGGCGTTGGTAGCCAAGAAGATGTCAATGCGACAGAAGCCGGTGAGAAAGCCGAAGAATTGAAAATCAACTATCTCTATGCGCTTGTTCCGATTCTTCCGCTCTTTTTGCTTGTCATCGCTTCAAAACAGGTAGGCTGGTTACCAAACAAAGTCTTCACCGTTCCTTGCTGCATGTTAATCGGCACGGGCGTTGGCCTTGTCATCGGCCTTATCAACCATCTAAAGGCAGGAGATATTTCCAAGAAATTCTGCCGCGGCTGTGGCGATGCATTCTGCGATGTGGCCTGCCTGATTGCAGCGGCTGCTGTGTTTGCCTCTGGTATGAAATCCATTGGTCTGACGGGCACGCTCGTTGATGCGATGAAGGGATCCCAATCCATCGCAATGGCATCGGCTGTCGTCGGACCTTGGCTCATGGCTCTTGTTTGCGGGTCAGGCAACGCCGCGGCTCTTGCCTTCAATGAAGTCATTACCCCGCACGCGGCTGACTTTGGTATGACCGTCGTGCAACTTGGCGCTGTGGCTCAGGTCGCCGCGGGTCTCGGCCGCACGATTTCTCCTGTCGCTGGCGGCGTCATTGTGATTGCAAGTATCGCTGGTGTGAATCCAATGGACATTTGTAAGCGCACCTTCATTCCTGTGTGTGCAGCGCTCGCCATATTCACGGCAGGAATGTATTTGTTCTAACGAATCCAAATAATCCCCCTCGAATTCCCCGCTGGCCCTAAAAAGCGAGTGGGGAATTTTTTGAAGACTTTTTGGGGAACGGCTTACTGCGCGTCTTCTTCGGGACACACAATAAAGGAAGAAAGCGGATTCCCGCACTCGGGGCAAACAAATGATTCAGGCAAGTCGTTAAACGAAGTCCCTGGCGCAACGTCCATTTCTTCACATCCAACTTCTGGGTCGTAGACGTACCAGCAGACCTTACACTGCATCTTGGTTTTTGGGCCTACTCGACCACGGTTTAATTGGTCGAGCAATAAATCGATACGTCCCGCAGGAATTTCGTGGCTCATAACGCTTAAAGCACTCCACGCGCTAAATCGCCTTCAAGCCACTCGATTAATTCATCGCACTCGCGCACCGTGTCTGTGAATTCATCGGGACTCACAGGAACCTCAGGGGGCAAAAGCGTCACGACAAAACTATCCAAAAGTGTTTTCCCCGCCTTATTTAAAAGCGTGCTTCTCCAGACGCCGCAGTACTTCGTGCTTTGCATGCGAGCATTGGCAAAACCCGTAAGCCAAATCTCGGTTGTTCCTGCACCAAGAACCGATTTAAGCCAAGCCATATCCTCTTTTTCAATGGGCTGTCGTGTGAGTTCGACCATATGCGGTGGATTAAAGTCGAGCACTTCTAGATTTGCTTCTTTTTGTGCGGCAGACAACTCTTCAAGAATCGCAGGAGATGAAAAGAGTCCTTCGGGTTTTTCCGAAGGGACTTCAAGCGACTTCTTGCCCACTTTAATCGCTGTTAACACTTCATTTGGGATAGTGGCTAAAACAAACTTTTGCTTTTCGTTTTCTTGCACGCGCCAGAGCCCCGTAAGCGATGTTTCTTCGACGCGAAGTGCGCCATTGTTTGCAGAGATTCTCACCTCGCCAGAAGCAAGAGTTGCGATAATGAAATCCAAGTGTTTCGCATCCATCGCATCAAACGGCAACGTCAGTAGCGGGTTTTCTTCAATAACAATCTCGCCCGTTTGCTGAGTCGCGTTCTCTACGGCCCTTTGGGCCGCTTCGCGTATGCTCTTAACGAGCTTTAAAGTCGCCAAAGCCGCTTCATGTTCGGTTTTCTTATCGAGTTTGACGTTTTCCCAACGTGATGCTTCTGTAAATCCTTTACTCATCTTTCACTCGCTTCTTTGTTAGTCAGAACAACTCGCTTGCTTTGTAGCGCTAACAAAAGCCACGCGCCGCGCTGGAGCTTTCTCGCGCACGACAATTTCGCTAAGCTCTGCGCAATACGTATTCCAGTCTTTTAAGCCTTCAACAGCACCTAAGTACACATCGTCTCGAAACAAAGCGACAGCAGGAAGCCCCGTGATTCCATAGTGACTTGCCATCGCTCGGGACTTTAAAAATGGCGTAAAAACCGTCTTCACTAAAGTGCCTGCGAAAGCTTTCTTTAATTCAGGTGCGATAACCGCAATATCGAGTGTGACACGTTTGGCGTTTGGGTCCTCGGAAAAGATTGCCATCTTAAAGCCTTCGACCTTCAAAAACGCTTCCCACTGATTCTCATCGACCCACTCAAAACCTTCTTTTTCAAAAAGACGACAAAACACGGGATGCTTTGAGGCATCAATTTGTCCGTCTTTGCGGGTTACATCATTGATCTTACCGACTGGCATGGTTTTTCTTCTCAAGCTCTTTCTTTAGGTGTTCGGGAAGTTGTCCTGGATTTTCGATTAAATCAGAGAAACCCGCTTCAATCGTCGCCTCAGTCGCTTCTCCATCCATCGCATCGGCTAAAACCCCTAAAGCAGCCCGAATCTTTTTGGCCTCTTCCGCTTCAACGAGTCGAACGGCATTTCCTCTGAAGTAAAGAATCGTATCGCCAACTTGCGCTTGAGGCGTTAGCGACAAATCCACAGTAAGGCGCCGCCCTGCGTGCTCAATCACACCCACAGGGCCCGTCGCAGAATCTTTTCTTTCTAAAAGAACTTCAGGCGTTGCAATGCACATTTCCCGTTACTCCTTTTTGGGCATAAAGCGAATATCCCCTTCGCGAGGTGCTTCTTCTTCGCTTGGGCGTCCGCTTTCATAAGCATCCACTGACAACGCATCCATTGTCAAAGGCGTTGCTTTGTCGCCTTCATTCCTTTTTTCTACAGGAAGACCCCACTTCTTTAATTCTTCGGCGGCTAGTTGCACGGCTTCATCAATTCTTCCTCGTACAACGTCAGTTAGGCTTCCACCATAATCTTCCAACTCATTGGGCTGCACACCAATGACAGTAATCGCTTCGGGTTCATAACCCATTAATGTGGCTTTCGCGAGAACATCATTCATGCCTGTCTGGTGAGCTGAGAGTTTTGTGCTTGACCACAAGCGAATCTCATCGTCACGCAAAACGCGAAGCGTTCCAGGGGCTGCCTTTAACTCAGCACAATCAAGAATTAAAAGGCGCTTAGCATCCATCACGGAGTTAATTAGATAAGCCCCTAGTGTTCCCCCATCTAAGACTTCAACATCGTCTCGATCGGCATAAGCCTCATGGAAAGCTTCAACAGCCCTTACGCCGAAACCTTCATCGGCCCAAAGAATATTTCCTAAACCCAATACCAGCGCTTCATGCATCGAAATATGCCCTTTATTTAAAAACCCCCGAAATCCGTTGCCGGGTCCCGGGAGTTTTTGTGCTTCTAAGGTCTTACCCAATTAGTCTTCAACTTCATGAGCGGTTTCTTTAAACATTCTCAAGCCGCTACCCATCGAAGAAAGTGTCGTGACTCCACCCATGACGTCTTCACGAATGGCCATGTAGCAGTGTGCCACACAGAACGCTAAGAACACATAGGTCATCACGTGGTGCAATGTACGAACACATTGCGAGTCTCCTAAGAGATCAAAGACCCATCCGAAGAAGAACATCCAGCCTGTGTCCCATCCCCAAGCTTGAGCGTAAAGCGCAAAACCCGTGATGATAACGACGACGCTACCGAGAACAAACATCGAAAACATCGCTAGCTGAGCTAATGGATTGTGTCCTGCGTATTCAGGAGGTTCTTTCACTATAAAGAGATAGTAACCCGCTTGGATAAAGACACGCTTCCACCACTTTAAGCTAAAAACTGGCGGCAAGAAAATCATTCTCGCATAGCGGTTACCTGGGATAAGCCAATACACACGCCCGATGAAAAGCGCAGTAAAGACCATACCCGCAATGTAGTGAATCAAACGAACGTAACCAAATCCGTAAACAGACCACGTGTCTAGGCTTCCGAACGTAATCGGATCACCAATTAAGAGGCCCGAGCCGATTAGGATAACCAAAGAGATGGCCATCAACCAATGCCAAAGACGTACGGGAACTTCCCAAACGTAGATGGACTTAAATGGTCGGCCGTCGCTTTTAATTTCGAATGTGACGGGATCGATAACCATAACGATTTCCTCCCAAAACTCTAGCGAACCTTAACGCTGCAGAGTTCCTCTCCTTCAGGATCGAACACATGCGATGCGCACGCTAAGCACGGATCGAAACTGTGAATCGTGCGAATGATTTCGAGCGGACGCTTCGGATCGGCCATCGGCGTACCAATCAAGCTCGTTTCAAATGCGCTCTTTTGGCCTTCATTGGAGCGCGGCGAGGCATTCCACGTTGTCGGAACCACAGCTTGCCAATTCGTCAAGCGTGTATTCTCAATGCAGCACCAGTGGCCCAATGCACCACGCGGAGCTTCGCAGAAACCAACGCCCTTGCAGGACTTGGGCCATGTATGCGGATCCCAAAGTTCCATATTCGCGGCAGTTTCATCGCCCGAGCGGATGTTGTCGGTTAAGTCATTGACGTACTGAACCATCTTATGCGCACTCCACTGGCACTCGAGAGCGCGAGCCGCATGGCGACCCAACGTCGAATAAACAGCCTCAAGCGGAAGATTGAGTTCCTTTAAGAGCTCTAAGGCAGGTTCCTTAAAGTGCTTCACATCCTTGGCAATCGAAACGATTAAGCGAGCCAACGGACCCACTTCCATCATATGGCCTCTCCAGCGCGGGCTCTTAACCCAAGAGTACTTGCCTTCGGAACCAATCCAACTGAATTTCGTCTTCGTGCCAACAGAATCCTTCGGGAGTTCAAAGGCCTGCTCGGTGATGCCATCCCACGGATGAAGCCCCTTCTTTCCAGCCGGATACTTGTACCAGGAGTGGTCGACAAATTCTTGAACCTGCGCAGGATCGCGCAAATCAACAGGATGCACTTCGCTTAATTTCCCATCGATAATGGCGCCCGCAGGCATCTGCAAGCTCTTATCGGACCAGTCGTTAGCGATTTCGGGGAAGTCACCGTAGCAAAGAACGTTTTTGCTAACCAAGCCGCCGCCATACTTAAACCACTCAGGGTAGAAGGAGGCAATCGCCTTGATATCGGGCAAGTACACATTTTCGACGAACTCGACAGACTGCTGCGCGATATCGCGCATGTAGTTCATCGTCACTTCGTTAATCATCGTACCCGCAGCGCCCGAGCTGTGCATGTTAATCGGGCAAGCAACGCCACCCACAAGGTAATTCGGATGGGGGTTCTTGCCGCCTAAGATTGTGTGAATCTTGATGATTTCACGCTGGAAGTCCAACGCTTCCAAGTAGTGGGCTGTGGCCAAAAGGTTCACAGCGCTCGGCAATTTCATCGCGGGATGTCCCCAGTAGCCGTTAGCGAAGATACCCAACTGACCGCTTGCGACAAACTTCTTTAAGCGATTTTGCACATCGCGGAAATACCCAGGGCTTGCCAACGGGTGGTGCGGGCTAATCTTTTGCTGCAAAGCGGCCACTTCTCGAGGATCGGCCTTTAAGCCATCGACCACATCAACCCAGTCTAATGCGGAGAGTTGATAGAAATGCACAATGTGGTCTTGTGTATAAAGCGTCGCATTCATCAAATTGCGGATGATGTTGGCGTTCTTCGGAATTTTGATTCCGATAGCGTCTTCAACAGCACGTACAGCTGCCAGAGCATGAATGCCCGTGCAAACGCCGCAAATACGTTCAACAAACGCCCAAGCATCACGCGGATCGCGACCTTTCAAAATCACTTCCAAGCCACGCCACATCGTCCCAGTGCTTGTTGCATCAGCAATGACGTTATTTTTATCCAAAGTCGCCTGCACGCGCAGATGACCTTCAATTCGTGTTACAGGGTCCACAACAACCCGACGTTCACTCGCTGCCATTGCTTATTCCTCCTTGCCGATGGCGCGGTTATTCTTCTTCGCGCGAACTTGCGCGACAGCGCTTAGTGCGGCGTGCGCAACGGCCGCGGCGCCCATGAGTCCAATCGTGGCCAAACCGACCTTATCGGCTGTAGCCTCAATTCCGCCCCAGCCCGGTGGCAGAATCGTTGTCTCATGTGAGTAGAAAGAACCCTTATCAAAGAAGTTCGGTTCCGAGCATCCGATGCAACCGTGCCCCGACTTCACCGGCCAAGAAAGGCCCTCATTCCATTCGATAGTTGAGCAGGCGTTGTACGAGGTCGGGCCCTTGCAGCCAACTTTGTACAGGCAATAGCCGAGCTTAGCGGCCTCATCATCGAACTTCTCAACGAACTGTCCCGCATCAAAGTGGGCACGCCGATAGCATTTATCGTGAATGCGTTGACCATAAAACATCTTCGGGCGTCCGAGGCGATCTAATGGCGGAATGCGATCGTAGGTGAGAATGTATGTGACAACGGCAGTCATCACCTCAGGAATCGGCGGGCAACCAGGAACAAGCACAATAGGCTTATTGAGAATCACGTCAGTAATCGGGACTGACTTGGAAGGATTCGGTTTAGCGGCCTGTACGCAACCCCATGCAGCGCACGACCCCCAACCGATAACAGCCTTGGCATGAGCGCAGACGTGCTTAATCTTTTCTAGGAAGGTCTCGCCACCTGGGATGCAGTTAACCCCATCGTCATTGAGCGGGACGTTGCCTTCAACAGCGACGATGTAGTTATCCTTGTATTTTTCCATCGTCTCGGCAAGAGCCGCTTCAGCCTGATCTCCAGCAGCGGCCATAATTGTGTCGTCATAATCCAATGAAATCATGGATAAGACGAGGTCTTTGGCCACAGGGTGATAGGAACGAATGAATGATTCCGTGCAGCACGTGCACTCTAAACCGTGAAGCCAAATGACAGGCATCCTAGGCTTGGTTTGCACCGCATGAGCGATGTCCTTAGCACCAGCACTACCCAATCCAAGGCTTGCGGCCGTGAGCGAGCAAAATTGCAAAAAGCTGCGACGACTTATCCCCTGACGGCGCAGGGCTTGATATTGCGTCTCTTGCATGAGGGACTCCTTGCTTATTAAACCACTAAGATAGCCGCATCCGCCTGCTAGCTTTTCTTGATAACAGGAAATTGAAACGATGCGTTCTTAGTCGTTCATTTTAATCAGAATTTTCATATTTACCTCAGTCAAAAGGAGTAGCGCCTATACGTAATTTGGAACTTGAAAAAGTCCGCTAAACCCTTCTAGTTAAAGAGGTTTTTTTCAAAAAGTCACCACATAAAGAGAAACACTGACTTTCCTTTGCGCTTTCCTCTATAGTTCGGAGAGTCAAATGCGACTCATTTGAGCGCTAAAGGGAAGCCATGCTACGCATTCACACCGAAACACCAGCGCAGTTCTTTACCGACGGGTTTACGCACATCGCGAAAACTCGAATGGCAGGATTGCCCATTTGTCGACCTGACATTACGGTTGAAGCTCTTGAATTCCAGAGGTTTGGTAAGCACTGGCTGGGCGTCGTTGTCACACCGTGGTCAATTTTGGTGATTTACGCCTGTGGCGATAAAGAAAGTTGGCCCACAACCCCCGCGGGCGTTGTTCGTGATATCACGCTTCCGGCCGGAGACTTTAGTTTTCTTGGAATCGATGACCCAGAGTTAGGCGAATATCTTGCCTGTAGCCTGATGAGCCCTTTGGATAAAATTCCAGACCAGCCTTCAGCAAAAGCTGTTGCAATCAGTGCCCTACGTCTCATGCTTCGTAGCGACTTACCAGCGCCTGCCGAAGAACCTGGCACTCCGCTAACAAAGCGCGTCGTTACGATTCACGCGGAAAAAGCTCCCGAAAAAAAGACGTCCCTAGGCGAAGCACTTGAAGACGGTGATGAGAAAACCATCCAAAGTCGTCGCGCCTTCTTTACGAGGTATTGGAAATGAGCGAAGCCACTGCCCAAATTGCCCTATTGCTTTCCGAAAAAGGCGTGACACTCAAAAATGAGCGCAATGCCCATTTCCCCCATATGTTGTGCAATCGCGATGCTTCGGAAATCATCAACTTAATGGGCTCGGTCTATGCGCTGTGCCCCGCAGCGCACATCAGCGCTTTCGGCGGCGCCTTTGAGTGCGCTCAGTCCTCGCTAGCCACAGAAAGTATTGCTCTTTTGGCTCGACTTGAAGCGATTATTGAAACCATACGATTCTTCGCAATGGATTTAAGAAAGACTTTGGGTGTTGGGGCGGCCGACTCAAAATTAATCGCTGAACTCGCTAAAGTAAGGGCGCGGCTTTCGGCAAGTCTCTTGGGGCAAACCGATACGGCTCTCATGAATGATACGACCGCTCTTGCTTGCCATTGGCTCGCTAGCGAAAAAGACTTTTTTGCAACGCTTTTTGATAGAACTCGCGAAGTCGAACACTTTACCTTTAGTTCAGAAGCTCTTTTAGAGGCCTCAGAACTTGCCGATCCGCATACCTTAAGCGCCTTGGCTTTAACGCTCAAAGACTGCCCGCCGTTTGCCTTGAGTCCTCGCTTGGGGCGAGCCCGCGTGCTAGGAGCGATCGCGCGCGGTCCAAAACGCGCCAAAAAAAGCCTCATTACGATTGAGGAAGTCTTTAAAGCAAGAATTTCTGAAATCGAAGCCTTCGTGGGAGGCAAAGCAACGACAATCGGGAGCCTCCACACGGTGCCCATCGGTACGCATGAAGCGGCAGCTTTTGTCGAAACGGCTCGCGGTCTCTTACTTTATTTTGTGCATCGCAACAGAAATAGCCCCACATGGGTCGATTGGATTGCTCCCACAGAATGGGTTTTTCAGGACAATAGTGTTTTAACCGACCTTGTCCACGAAGCCTACCTTGCGGGAGCGACCAATGCGCAAATCGCTCTCATTGCCGCAGCCTTTGACGCCTGTGCCGACGTTTCTGTGGTCCGAGAGGTGCCAAATGCATGAGGTCTCGATTGCCGAAGGCATTGCCGAGGTGGTTGAAAGAACCGCCGCTAAAAATAGCATTACGGCAATTTCTCGCGTACGCGTTGCTATTGGCGAATTATCAGGAGTCGATTGCGACGCCCTTAACTTTGCTTGGGAATCCATTGCAAAAAACGGTCTATTTAAAGGCGCTAAACTCGAAATTGAACATGTGCCAGGCAAAGCTTGGTGCACGGATTGCGAGAAGACCGTCCCCTTAATGCGATACGGAAATGCATGTCCTTTGTGTGAGGGATACCATTTAATTGCAACCGAAGGTACTGAAATGCGTGTTATCGACTTTGTACCTTTGAGCGAATAAGAATTTTTAGGATTTGTCTGTAGGAGTTTTTGTTATGTGTCTTACTTGCGGCTGCGGCCATACGCACGAACATTCGCACGATCACGAACATCATCACCATCACGAGCATTCGCACGATGAGGACGCGATTCGCGTTGAAGAAGATATCCTTTCGAGAAATAACGCCATTGCAGCGAAAAATCGTGCGCTTTTTGCCGCAAAGAAGATTCTTGCTCTGAACTTTGTTTCGAGCCCGGGATCAGGGAAAACCGAACTCTTAGCAGCCACAGTTCGCGCTGTTGCTAACGCTTATCCAATTTTCGTCATTGAAGGCGATCAGCAAACGGAAAATGATGCTGACCGCATTCGTGCGACAGGAGCCGCGGCTTTCCAAATTAACACAGGAAAAGGCTGCCACTTAGACGCAGCCATGGTCGAACACGCCTTGATGCATCTTGAGCCGACAAATGAAAGCGTTCTTTTTATCGAAAACGTTGGCAATTTGGTGTGCCCAGCCGAGTTTGATCTCGGTGAAGCGCATAAGGTTGCCATTCTCTCTGTTACCGAGGGAGAAGACAAACCCTTAAAGTACCCTGACATGTTCCGGGCCTCAGACGTCCTCTTAATTAATAAGGTCGATCTCCTACCTTACGTTCGCTTTGATATTGAAAAATGCGAAGAGTACGCAAGACGCGTGAATCCGAAGATTCGCATCATCCGTACAAGTGCGACAACTGGCGACGGATTAGACACGTGGACAAAGTGGCTTACCGTTGAAAGAGCTCTTGCCGCTTTATAAAGAAAAGCATGTCAAAAATCGCTTACTACCTGCGTGTCACGGGACTCGTGCAAGGCGTTGGCTTTCGGCCGACCGTCTTTCGCATTGCCCAAGATTTGCATCTAGCGGGCGAAGTCTTCAATGACGCCGCTGGTGTCGGTATCGAAATTGAAGGCGAAAAGGATGACGTTGAATCCTTCGAAGCGGCACTACGCAACAATGCGCCACCTCTATCGCGCATTGATTCGATTACGACAAAGGTTGTTGAACCGACGGGCGCCACCTCGTTTCTCATCACCCCGAGTCGCGCAGGCGAAGTGAAAACGGCGATTACACCCGATGCGGCAACCTGCAAGGCGTGTTTAGCGGATATGTTTGATTCAACAAATCGCCGCTACCGCTATCCCTTCACTAACTGCACACACTGTGGTCCGCGTTACACGATTACGAAAGCGCTTCCCTACGATAGGCCACAAACCTCGATGGCCTCGTTTCCCATGTGTCAGGACTGCCTCACAGAATACAAAAATCCCCTTGACAGGCGCTTTCACGCGCAACCGAATGCGTGTCCCATCTGTGGACCGCACCTCACGCTCTTTAATGAAAAGCGCGACGCGGTTGAAGGCGATGCCATTGCCAACACAGTTGCCGCCCTAAAAGAAGGCAAGATTGTTGCCATCAAAGGCTTAGGAGGATTTCATCTCGCGTGCGACGCACAAAATGCGAGTGCCGTTTCTCGCCTACGCGAACGGAAAAAACGCGATGAAAAGCCTTTTGCCTTGATGCTAGCAAACACCGTGAGCGCAGAAAGATTCGTCTCCATTAGCCAAGAAGAGAAAAAGCTCCTCGAGGGAACCGAACACCCCATTGTGCTTTTAACCAAAAAACCAAACATCGAGCTTTTTGGTGTGGCTACAGGGCTTTCGGAAATCGGTGTGATGCTTCCTTATACACCGGTGCACTGGCTAATTTTTCACGAGTTTGCTGCTCGCCCCGAAGGATGCGATTGGACAGAGTCTTTGAAATTGGATGTTGCCCTTGTGATGACATCGGCCAATCCAAGTGGTGAGCCTCTTGTCACCGATAATGAGGAAGCCTTTAGGCGCCTTACAGGAATTGCCGATCTCTTTTTAATTCACAATCGCGACATTGTTGTCGGATGTGATGATTCTGTCATTCGCCCTATGGGAGATGGCTTTTCCTTTATCCGTCGAGCCCGTGGCTATACACCACGCTCTGTGAAACTGCCCTTTGAAATTCCCGCGACATTAGCCACGGGCCCCTACCTTAAAAATACCGCTGCCATTAGCCGCAGTAACGAAGCCTTCCTAACGCAGCACATCGGAAACCTCACCAATCGGGCAACAGAAAAAGCGCTCACAGATGCCATCTGTCACCTTGAGTCCATTCTTGAAAGCGACCCCAAAATCGTCGCTTGCGACAGACACCCTGATTTCTTCTCAAGCCACTTGGCGAAAGCACTTTCCGAGGAAAAGAAGATTGCCCTCTACCCGATTTACCATCATGCCGCTCACGTTGGTGTGGCAATGGCTGAGTTGGGAAGAACAACGCCTATGTTAGGTCTTGCCTTAGATGGCGTGGGCTTGGGACCGAATGATGAAATCTGGGGCGGGGAGCTCCTTTACGTGGGAGCCAAGGGCTTTGCTCGTTTAGCTCACCTAAAAGAGCTACCCTTAATCGGAGGAGATAAAGCCGCGCAAGAACCCTGGAGAATGGGGGCTGCCCTTTTAGCGACGATTGGAAAAGCCGATGCAATTGCTGAGCGCTACGGTAATTACACGGGTGCGGCTTGGTTTAAAGAAGCGCTCAATCATCCGAATCTTACAAAAAAGACAACAGCGCTTGGCCGCTACTTTGATGGCCTCTCTAGTCTCTTAGGACTCTGTGATATCCAGCACGATGAAGCCACAGCTGCTATGCGCCTAGAGGCTCTTGCCACAAAGCGTGAGGGACGCATTCTTTCGGGCTGGTGTGTGACAGGAGGCGTCATTGACTTAACAGGAATCATCGACAAACTTATCGCAACCTCGGATAAGGCTCAGGCCGCAGCTGACTTTCATAGAACTCTCGCGAGAGCCCTCGCGCAAAGTGTTTACGAGGCCGCAAAAGAAATTGGCTACAAAGCCCCCGTGGCTATCACGGGCGGATGTGCGGCCAACCGACTTCTTTTTGGCGCACTACGAGATGATTTAAAATCATTTGGTTTATCGATAGCCATCCCGAGAGAGGTTCCCGCAGGTGACGGAGGTCTTTCTTTAGGTGAGCTTTGGCTTGCCGCTCTTTGCCACAAAGCCAAAGAAACTGAACACAAATTCTTTCAAAATCCGCTGGAGGTCAATGAACAATGTGCCTAGCTGTTCCAGCCAAAATTCTTCAACGCAAATCCGACGCTGTCGCTATCTGCGACATGGGTGACGTTCAAAAGGACGTAGACATCTCGCTTGTGCCTGATGCGCAACCCGATGAGTGGGTCATTGTTCACGTCGGATTTGCCTTAAATAAAATCGATCCCGAAGAAGCCGAAAAAACATTAAAGCTTCTCGGCGAAATTTCTCAAAAGTAAGGAGATCACTATGGACTACGTTGACTCCTTTCGCGCCCCTGAGAAAGCCCGAGGAATTATTGACGCGATAAAAAAAGAAGCACAAAGCGACCGTGAATATCGCTTTATGGAATTTTGCGGCGGCCACACGCATGTGCTTTCGCGTTGGGCACTAACGGATGCGCTTCCGAAAAACGTGCACATGATTCACGGGCCAGGTTGCCCCGTGTGCGTTTTGCCTATTGCCCGTATTGAACTTGCCATCGAATTGGCGCTGACGCATAAGGCGATTGTCTGCACTTACGGTGATACGTTACGCGTCCCCGCTGGTCACGGGCGAACACTTTTTAGTTGCCGCGCAGAAGGTGGGGACATTCGTATGGTCTATTCACCAAACGATGCTCTGAAAATTGCTCGCGAAAATCCCGACCGAGAAGTCGTTTTCTTTGCGATTGGCTTTGAAACAACAACACCGCCAACAGCGGTTTTAGCCAAGATTGCCAAGGCGCAAAACTTACAAAACTTCTCCATTCTCGTCAGTCACGTCTTAACTCCTGCGGCAATGGAACATATTCTAAAAACAGCTCCTGAGCGAGCAGCGGCGCCCCGATTAAATGGCCTTGTGGGCCCAGCGCATGTTTCCACTGTCATCGGTAGCAAACCCTACGAAGAATTTGCTCAAAAGTGGGGCATGCCCGTCGTGATTTGTGGCTTCGAGCCCTTGGATATGCTCTACTCGATTCTGATGCTGATTCGGCAAGTTAACGACAAAAGAGCTGAAGTTGAAAACGAATTTTCTCGCGCTGTCACAAAAGAAGGCAATCAAGTCGCTATCGCTTTAATGAATGAGGTTTTTGAAAAGCGTGAGTCCTTTGAGTGGCGAGGCCTAGGAAAAATCCCCTATTCGGCGCTACGGCTTAAAGAGCCATACGCACAGTGGGACGCAGAAAAGCGCTTTCATTTGCACGAAACACCGATTCCTGACAATAAGGCTTGTGCATGCGGCGCAATCCTGCGCGGAGAAAAAGAACCCAAAGATTGTCCGCTATTTGGGAAGGTTTGTACGCCAGCGCGCCCCATTGGTGCCTGTATGGTAAGTAGCGAAGGGGCCTGTGCGGCCTACTGGCGCTACGCACCCAAAACAAAAAAGGAAAACTAATGTCCATTCCCGTTCATTACGTTCGCAATCTCGATATCAAAAAAGG